>NZ_JBRIMD010000002.1:0-273535 GCF_052977325.1 Shewanella sp. 0m-6 | reverse complement strand
TCCCCAGAACAGTAAAACCAAGGCCTCAACGGTATGCCAAAAATAAAAATGCCGTTCACCTTAAGTGAACGGCATTAGCCCTAGGCTGCTTTTTTAATAGGATTATCGCGTGTAACAATGGGTTACTCTGTTGGCTTTAAAGGTATACATGCCCTTAAACTAATATGAGTATATCCATAAAGTAACACGGGTATAGCCTAAAACAGCTGTGATAGATTTGAGCTAAGCTGCTTTCGGCTACATGATCAATGTGTGGTTAGCACTTGCTGCTAATGAACGATAAATAACGCTTGTTTGTTTTGCTTTGATATTCCAATGTTGCCAATACAGTGGAACTTGCATCTTTTTTTCTGGAAATATTTCGATAAGTTGACCCGTTTCGAGTAAGTCTTGCGCTTGCAAATGGCCAACTAATCCATAACCTAGGCCCATTTTAATCGCTTCTAAAAAGCTCTCAGAGGAGGGGATTTTATGTTCTCTCCAGCTGTTATCACTAATCCCGAAATAAAAATTCAAAAATTTGTCGTGAAGCTTATCTTTAGTTGAGAAGACGACCGCTGGCGCTAAGGCTATGTCTTCTATGGGGGAGTCGGATGTAAAATATTGGCTTGCAAACTCGGGTGTCGCAACACACAAATACTCCATGTTACCCAGAAACTCACTGCTACAGCCTGATAACGCAATTTGAGACGTGGTTACGCAGCCAACGGCTTCACCATTTTTTAACAGGTGGTGGGTGTAAGCTTCATCATCAATGATGAGTTCTAATAACCATTTATGGCGTTTAAATACCTCAGCTAATGCTGGTAGAAACCAAGTCGCTAAGCTATCTGCGTTTACAGCAATTTTTACGATGGTCGGTAAGGAGGGATCATCTACATCCATTTCTGAGCGCAGCTCACTTTCAAGTAGCTGTACTTGTGCATAATGTCTGAGTAACCTTTTTCCTGTTTCAGTTGCACGCACAGGATTTGTTCTTACCAATAACGACTGTCCGACCTTATCCTCAAGCTGTTTAATTCTTTGAGAAACCGCTGATTGGCTAATGAATAGATGCTTCGCCGCTTTATCAAACCCCCCTTGAGATACAACTATCGAAAGTGCTTTAAGGTGTGCGTAATCAAACATAGTTTGCTGCCTCTGCTTTAGTATCGCTTGCAGTATAAGTTTTACTTATACCTGATTAATATTAGTAGTTGTACTTATTTTTAAAGGCGAACTATTCTTGCGGCTTATTAATTTAGGTCGTTTTGAGGCAGTTATGCAAACAGCATTTATACAAGGTATGGGAATTGGCGGTAGCTTAATAATGGCTGTGGGCGCGCAAAATGCTTTTGTTTTAAAACAAGGCCTTAAACGTTCTCATTCGTTACCTATCGCTGCAATTTGCTCATTTATTGATGCGGTTATGATCACTGCTGGTGTTGCAGGTTTAGGTCACTTAATTCTAGCGTTTCCATTGATTAAAGATATCGCAAGCTTTGGTGGTGCTATTTTTTTATTGTTTTATGGCTTTGCCGCCTTAAAGTCCTCTTTTAACGATAACCGTATGGAGAATGATGAAGAACATGCTGCTGATAGCCTTAAAAAAGCCGTATTTACAACGTTAGCCATTAGCTTATTAAATCCTCATCTGTATTTAGATACAGTGGTGTTACTAGGCAGTATTAGTGTGCAGTTTGAAGGGACAGAAAAGCAGTGGTTTGGTGCTGGTGCTGTTTTGGCTTCTTTTGTGTGGTTTTTTAGCTTGAGTTTAGGCGCTAAATATTTAAGCCCTGTCTTTAAAAAGCCTAAAGCCTGGTGTTACCTAGACCGTTTTATCTGTATTACCATGTGGTCGATTGCTGGCGCATTAATCTATCCCTATATTGTTTAGTATCTAAGATACTATCTGAAGTAGAACCTTAGAAAGTACCCGATATCGTCCCGGAAAAAAAGGAGCCTAAAGGCTCCTTTTTTTGATGGCAGAAATATCCAAAAATTTAACGCCGTGAGTTAATGACTCTTTAAATGAGCGAGTACAACTTCATGATGATCTTTGGTTTTAAACTTATTAAATACATGTGCCACTTTACCGTCCTGACCAATTAAGAAGCTTAAACGGTGTATGCCGTCATAGATCTTACCCATAAACTTCTTTTCTCCCCACACGCCAAAGGCATCGGCAATGGCATGATCTTCGTCGCTCAGTAGTGAAAAGTTAAGCGATTGCTTATCGGAGAACTTAGCCAGTTTGGCCACGGGATCAGGACTTAATCCAAATACCGTTACCGAGAGGTTTTCAAGCGCTTGTTGACTGTCTCTTAAACCACAGGCCTGCACTGTGCAACCGGGAGTAGAGGCCTTTGGATAGAAATATACAAGCACTGGGCCGGTTTTTAGCGCTTCAGCTAAGCTAACGGTTTCGTCTTTTTGGTTTTGTAGGTTAAAAAGTGGCGCTGTATCGCCAGCGGTTAAGGTTTTCATATTTTTATCCATTATCAATATTAACTTTCAACACCTTGCATACGTTCAATAGTGCACTCTAGGGTTAATTCTGCTGCTAGTTCATTTATGCTAACTTCGAGTTTATCTAAGTCGACTTTTTCTGGCACATTAACGGTGAGGTTAATATTTTGAGTGGGTTTGCCTGTCGCATCTTCTTCCGCATGGGATTTAACCGCAGCCAAATCGAGTGATCTATCTGCTAAGAATTGAGTGATTCTTTTCATTGTTCCACGTTGGTCATGGCCACTAAAGTTGACCTCTAAACGAGAAATGTAGTTTTGTGGAGTATGTTTTGAAGTACGCTTCATTACTGTTAATAACTCAAGTTCAACACTTAAGCTTGGTAATGTGGTTTCCATCTTGGTAATTGACGGCCACGAACCTGAAAGCATCATAATTAAGGTAAATTCATTACCAAACAGTGCCATGCGACTATCAACGATATCGCAGTCACACTCACTCGCGAGTCGTGCAAACTTACTCACAATACCTGAGCGATCGGCCCCCATTGCAGTAACGACCAAGTGATTGGACATTTCATACCCCATATTATTATTGTTTAGTCTGAAAAATAGACAATTGAATGACAGATTTTTCTCGTGGTCAGTAATGCTATCACAAGTTAATCAGTTTGCGATCCTTGTCATTGTGATCCTTTCACTTATTTAATATGTTTCAAGTTGATGATGAATATGCTTAAGTCTTGCGTAGTAGAGCTTGTTTTTAGTGGATTGCATCAGTACCATAGCCAGTCCTGAACCCTTGGGGAATACACATGATATACGGAAGCATCGTTGCCTTAATCACACCAATGAACAGTGATGGCACAGTAGATTATAAGAGTCTTGAAAGTTTAGTTGAGTACCATATCGCCCAAGGTACAGATGCCATCGTTGCCGTTGGCACCACTGGTGAGTCGGCAACACTACCAGCAAAAGAACATATTGCCGTTGTCGAGCAAACGGTAAAATTTGCTGCAGGTCGACTACCGATTATTGGTGGCAATGGCGCTAACGCAACGGCAGAAGCTATTGAGTTAACTAAAGGCCTCTCAAATACTGGTGTGGCTGCAATGCTAGGTGTCACACCTTATTATAACAAGCCAACACCAAAAGGGCTTATAGCACACTATACCGCTGTTGCAGCGAGTACCGATGTGCCACAAATTCTATATAACGTTCCTGGACGCACCGCTGTTGATATGCTGCCAGAAACGGTGGCTGAACTTGTGAGTGTCAAAAATATTATCGGTGTTAAAGAAGCCACCGGCGATCTATCTCGCGTTAAAGAATTACGCCGTTTATGTGGCGATGATTTTATGCTGTATAGTGGCGATGACGCGACAGCAAGAGAATTTTTAACTCTCGGCGGTAATGGCGTTATTTCGGTTGCGAACAATATTGTTCCAAAACAGTTTAAAGCTATGTGTGACGCTGCGTTAGCGGGTAATCTTCCTGCTGCATTAGCTGCTGAAGAGTCGATTAAAGCGTTGTTTAGCGCTTTGTTCTGCGAAGCCAATCCTATTCCCGTAAAGTGGGCCGCTCACCGAATGGGACTAATTAGTCAAGGTGATATTCGTTTACCTTTAACTGAACTTTCTACAGAGTTTCATGGTCTGTTGCTAGAAGCGATGAAAAATGCCCGAATCGAGGTTGAATAATAAATGCTAAAGCAAATATCTCCACTTATTTTAGTTGCAGCTGTTACTGCATGTAGTACACCCATTGACAGAAGACAGGCTAATGACATAGATCAGAACTATCAAGATCTCGTCGTAGCGCCTGAATTAGTGATCCCAGCGGGGTTGAATAAGCCAACTTACAGTAAGGAATATAATATTCCTGATGTAGGTAGTAAGGTTGACCAAAATGCGGTTGGCACTCAGCTTGATATTCGACCGCCACTACAAGTGTTACCAATGGCAGAGGGGACGCGTGTAGAAGAGGGCGATGACAATATTAAAATTGTTATTGAGTCGATTGATAATGATATTGATTTAAAGCAAGAGATATTTGATGTTTTAAAAGAATACTTTGCGAGTAAATCTATTCCATTACGTAGTGAAAACTATGAGCTAGGAACCATTGAGACTGATTGGATCGAAAGCTCGCAAGTGATTGAGTCGAGTTTCTGGGGTAGCGATAAAGTTTATAGTCTAAAGCAGCGTTATTTGTATAAGGTCGATGTTCGTCCTCATGGCCGTAGCGGTAATTTAACGATTGAGCTAATAGAACATGAAGAAAGCTATGATGGCGATCGACAGGATATTTTATTAAGTGGTGAAGATAAGCGTCGTTATACTATTGATAGATTGAATGATTCAATTAGTTATATCAGTATCGAACGTGCTAAAGCACTTAAAGCTAAACGCTTGAAGCAAAGCCTGGGTATTGATGTAAACCTTATAGCTGATGCTGAAGAACAAGCTTATTGGTTAGCTGATGCTAAGTATAAACGTACCTGGGATCGCTTACGTATTGTGTTACCTGAAATGGGCTTTGAAATTGTCGATATGGACAGTAACAAAGGTCTACTTTATATCAATATAACGGATGACTCTGGTTTTTGGAGTTCGTTATGGAGCGAAAAAGAGCTACCGCTTGAAGCGGGTTCATATCGTATAGAGCTTAAAGATGGCATTGATGATAAGACAGAGATCCACCTGTTGAATGCTAAAAATGAGCCGCTTTCTAACGAGGTTGTTACTGCAGTCTATGAAGGCTTCTCAGAATTGATGCAAGAAGACCGTAAAGTACGCTAGTCACAATAACTAAAATGAAAAGGAGCCTCTTGGCTCCTTTTTTGTTGACCGTTAAAAAATGAATGTCACCCAAATGTATTATTTGTAAGAAAAAGTAAAACGTATTGAAGCAAAGTTATGACTAGGTAAACTAACGGCAATTGAAAAATATAGTTTGCTAAGGCTGTCATGAAAAAAATAATAATAATAATTGGTGCATTGTTGCTCTTAGGCACATATTTCTATCTGCAACAACCTCCGGCAGAACAAGTCACAAAATCTCGACCTATACCAAATGTAGTTGTTACGAAAGCAGCGATACAACCGATACGCGACGAGGTTGAAGCCCTTGGTACGAGTAAGGCAAACGAGTCGATTACTGTGACCCCCAAGGTCACAGATGTGGTGACAAAAGTTAATTTTAATGATGGCGATCTAGTCCAGAAGGGACGTTTACTGATCCAACTTCAAGACAGTGAACAGCTTGCGCGTGTTACCGTTGCAAAAGTGAAAGTTAAAGATCACCAACGTGAACTTGAACGCATTCGCACCTTAGTCACCAGTCAAACAATTGCAGAACTTGAACGAGACAGGTTGCAAACGTTAATCGATACCGCTAAAGCTGAGCTGGCCCAGGCGCAATCGGCCCTAGGTGATCGCAGTATCAGGGCACCTTTCTCTGGTGCGTTAGGTTTGCGCCAGGTCAGTGTCGGAGCTCTAGTCTCACCAGGTAATCCCATTACCACTTTGGATGACATCTCAGTTATAAAGTTGGACTTTTCTGTGCCAGAGCGCTTTTTACAAGCATTGGCTCTAGGCAAAAAAGTTGAAGCAACGGCTGTAGCATTTGACGGAGAAGTGTTTGTAGGAAAAGTGGTGTCAATTGATAGCCGTATTAATCCGAAAACTCGAGCGGTAATCGTTCGTGCCGAGATCCCCAATCTAGATCAACGATTACTTCCTGGCATGTTGATGAAAGTGAAGCTTATCAAGACAAGCCGGGAAGCACTTATATTACCTGAGTCAGCGATAATACCCATTCAAGATAGGCACTATGTCTATGTGGTCAATGACGAGGGCATTGTTGAGCAAAAGCAAGTTACGCTTGGACTACGTAAGCGTGGTTGGGTAGAAATTATTAATGGTGTCGTCCTTGATGAGCAAGTTGTGATCCGGGGGTTGCTAAAAGTGCGCCCAGGAGATCACGTCAAAGTGACCTTTAGCGAACGTTTTAGTTTTCTAAAGCAGGCTAATGTGGAGCCCGTAGCATGATCTTAACTGATATCTCGGTTAAGCGACCGGTCTTCGCTTCAGTTATTAGTATTTTACTGATTGTTTTTGGCTTAGTGGCATTTGACAAGTTGCCGTTAAGAGAATACCCAAATATTGATCCTCCAGTGGTCTCAATTCAAACCAACTATCGCGGCGCCAGTGCGGCAGTAGTTGAGAGTCGAATTACTCAGCTCGTTGAAGATAGGATTAGCGGTGTTGAAGGCATTAAACATATTAGCTCCTCGAGCAGCGATGGGCGCTCGAATGTTACATTAGAGTTTGATGTTGGGCGAGATATTGAAGCTGCAGCCAACGATGTACGAGACCGAGTATCAGGTCTTCTGAATAATTTACCTGAAGAAGCTGATCCACCAGAAGTGCAAAAAGCGAACGGTGGCGATGAAGTGATAATGTGGCTCAATCTCGTGTCAGATCAGATGACTACGTTACAGCTAACCGATTATGCCAGACGCTATTTAATCGACCGTTTCTCGGTGATCGACGGGGTCGCGAATATGCGACTTGGTGGTGGCAAGGTTTACGCCATGCGTGTGTGGATCGATAGACAAGCCTTAGCTGCAAGAAACTTAACTGTTGCCGATATTGAGTCAGCACTTCGCTCGGAAAACGTAGAATTACCTGCGGGCAGCGTAGAGTCAAAAGAGCGCCATTTTACTGTAAGGTTGGAGCGAAGCTTTAAAACATCTGATGATTTCGCCAATTTAGTGTTAGCTGAGGGGGAAGATGGCTACCTGATTAAACTGGGTGATGTTGCAAAAGTTGAAATAGGTTCTGAAGAGGAGCGTATCACTTTTAGAGGCAATCGCGAGGCCATGATTGGTCTTGGCGTGTCAAAGCAATCAACGGCTAACACATTGGATGTCGCCCGCGCGGCGAATAAATTAGTCGATCAAATTAACCCAACCCTACCAGCAGGTATGGAGATAAAACGCTCATACGATAGCTCAGTCTTTATTGAAGCGTCGGTTAAAGAGGTTTATCAAACCCTGTTTATTGCCATGTTTTTAGTCATCGTGGTGATTTATCTGTTCCTTGGTAGTGTGCGCGCTATGCTTATTCCTGCGTTAACTGTGCCGGTGTCTTTAATGGCGACATTTATCGTACTGTTTGCACTGGGCTATACGATTAACCTGTTAACCTTGCTAGCGATGATCTTAGCAATTGGTATGGTGGTTGATGATGCAATTGTGGTACTTGAGAACATTCACAGGCGAATAGAAGAGGGAGATTCACCGCTAAAAGCAGCTTACCTTGGTGCCCGTGAAGTGGCATTTGCGGTTGTGGCGACCACATTAGTTTTGGTTGCGGTATTTATGCCAATCACCTTTTTAGAGGGAGATTTGGGTAAACTATTTAAAGAGTTTGCGGTTGCCATGAGTGCAGCGGTCATTTTCTCAAGCATTGTGGCATTAACGTTAAGCCCAATGATGTGTTCTAAGGTGCTAAAACCCTCTGGGCAGGACTCTTGGTTAGTTCGGAAAATTGACTCGGGAATGGACAGCCTCTCTAGTCACTATCGAATGATTTTAGTCAAGGCGATGAAGCACCCATTTTTGGTGTCATCATTGATCCTAGTTGCACTCGTGAGTAGCGCATTTTTGGCGAAAGAAGTGCCGCAAGAATTTGCGCCAAGAGAAGATAGAGGTTCAATGTTCTTGATTGTCAATGGACCGCAAGGGGCCAGTTTTGAATATATTGAATCTTATATGGATGAGATTGAAAATCGCTTAATGCCATTAGTTGAAGCTGGAGAGATTAAACGTTTGCTTATCCGTGCGCCAAGGGGGTTTGGTCGCAGCGCTAATTTCTCTAATGGTATGGCTATTATTGTACTTGAAGATTGGGCCGTTAGGCGCAGCGCATTTGAAATCATAGGTGATATCAGAGGGCGACTGTCAGATTTAGCAGGCGTACGTGCATTTCCTGTAATGAGGCAAGCCTTTGGCCGTGGTGTCGGTAAGCCTGTGCAGTTTGTATTAGGTGGACCAAGCTATGAAGAGTTGGCGAGATGGCGAGATATTATTATTGAGAAAGCCAAGGAAAACCCTAACCTTGTTGGCTTAGATCATGACTACAACGAGACTAAACCACAACTTAGAGTAGTGATCGATAAAGACAGAGCATCAGATCTTGGAGTATCCATCTCTCATATAGGGCGCACGTTAGAGTCGATGTTAGGCTCTCGTTTAGTCACGACGTTTATGAGAGATGGTGAAGAGTACGATGTGATTATTGAGGGTAATCGAGATAATCAAAATACGGCTAACGATCTTGAAAATATTTACGTTCGATCAGAGCGTAGTAAAGAGCTTATTCCGTTATCTAATTTAGTGCATGTCGAAGAGTTCGCCGATGCAAGTCAGCTAAACCGTTACAATCGTATGCGTGCGATTACGATTGAAGCGAATTTGGCTGATGGCTATAGCTTAGGCGAAGCGCTAGATTATTTAAATGGCTTAACTTATGAGTACCTACCTGCTGAAGCGATAGTGAGTTACAAGGGGCAGTCATTAGATTATCAAGACTCGGGTAACTCGATGTATTTCGTATTCATTTTGGCTCTTGGCATTGTGTTTCTAGTGTTAGCGGCACAGTTTGAAAGCTATGTTCACCCGTTGGTGATTATGCTCACGGTACCACTGGCCACGCTGGGGGCACTAATAGGACTCTGGGTAACGGATCAAAGCCTGAATATTTACAGCCAGATAGGCATTATCATGTTGGTGGGCTTGGCCGCTAAAAATGGTATTTTGATTGTCGAATTTGCTAACCAACTCAGAGATAAAGGCATTGAGTTTCAGCAATCAATAATTCAAGCATCGAGCCAACGATTGAGACCTATTTTAATGACGGGGATCACCACCGCCGCGGGGGCTGTGCCGTTAGTGCTTTCAGAGGGCGCAGGAGCTGAAACACGCTTTGTTATTGGCGTCGTAGTGTTATCGGGCATTACACTGGCAACCTTCTTTACATTGTTTGTGATCCCTGTGGCTTACTCGTTATTAGCGAAGAATACGGGCTCACCTGAGCTGATTGCTAAGCAGTTGGAAAAAGAGCTCGCAGAGTAGTTCATTTTCTTCTACTGACTGCTAGAAATAAAAAAGGCGCTTTAAGCGCCTTTTTTGTTTTCCAAATAGTTAAGTATATTACCTAGCTACTTTTTGTCAGAGTCAGCTTGCTGGTCCTGATCATCTTTGTCAGCCACATTTTTCTCTTTAGTGGTTTTCTTATGATGATCTTTACCAAATTGAGACATTTTGAATTTGGCGCTATATTTCAAAACCGCTAAATTACTGGCGATAATACCAACAACTAATAAAATGAGTAATCCAACTTCAAGATTTGACATAACGCTTATCGCCTTATCAATTAGTCAACAGCAAGTCTAGCTTCACAAATACGGATATCTTCAGGGGTATCGACCTCTGGTGAATCAAACGCACTGATTGCAACTTTAATTTTGTAACCATACTCAAGCGCACGAAGTTGTTCTAATTTCTCCAAATCTTCTAAACGGCCCAGAGGGAGTTTAGCAAAGGTCTGGATAAACTTGCGGGTATAAGCGTAAACACCAAGGTGCTTATAAACCGGGTAATCGGTCGTATCACGGCCATAAGGAATGCGGGCACGTGAGAAATATAAGGCGTTAAAATTGTTATCGAAAACCATTTTAACATGGTTAGGATCGTTGAGCTGTTCGTCATCGCTGATCTCATAACCTAAGGTTGCCATGTCGAACTCACCTGGATGACGTTCAAATAGGCTAATGATCTGCTCAATAGAGATAGGATCAATTAACGGTTGATCACCTTGTAAGTTAATCACAAGATCATCATCGGCAAGACCGAGTTGTGTAATTGCATCGTCGATACGGTCTGTACCTGATGCGGCATCTGCACCTGTCATAACAACTTTGCCGCCAAAACCTTCAACGGCATCTTTAATGCGATCGTCGTCAGTTGCAACATAGATGTCTTTAAGCCCTTTTGCTAAAGCAGCGCGCTCGTATACATGCTGGATCATTGGTTTGCCATTGATTGGTGCCAATGGTTTGCCAGGGAAACGGCTAGAGCCGTAACGAGCAGGGATTAATAAGGTTACATTCATTCAATTTACCTACTTAGAAAAAGTATCATGGGCTTCCATTTGAAGCCCATTCTTGCTTACGCGAGAGTTTAGATACGACGGAATAACTTAGTTAGCATTTCGTCGGTGACTTTCTCTTCCCAGCCTTCACCGTAAACATTATCCCAAAGTGGGCCCATGCTCTTAGTGACGGCAACCATCTTAGCGATAGTTTCGTCAGGAAGATCTTTACAGATGTTCTTAGGCAGAACGATATTGTGTTTATCCATCATCTGACGGAATTCAGCAACGCCTTCTGGGTAGAACTCCTCAAGTACATCAAATGCTAAGCAATTACCGATCCCGTGATGGTAGCCTAATACATAGCCTAGACCATAAGAAACAGCATGACACGCACCAACCTGGCTATAAGCGATACTCATACCGCCCATATAGGATGCCATCATTAGTTTGTCATCTTTCTCTTCATGATCGTCTATGAAGACTTCACGGCAAAGATCCATCGATTTTTCGGCAAATGCTTTTGCAAATTCATTTAGATAGGTGCCTTCGAGTGACTCGACACAGTGGATATAACAATCCATACCCGTGTAGAACCATTGGTCCGTTGGTACACCTGCAATCAGCTCAGAATCCATAATGATCTGATCAAATACTGTGTAATCTGAGTTTAAGCCAAGCTTTCTCACAGGACCACATAGTACAGCGGTACGTGACGCTTCTGCACCCGTACCTGATACGGTTGGAATACCGATATGGTGAATAGCTGGGTTCTTAATAAGATCCCAACCTTGGTATTCAGCACTGCCACCCGGGTTGGTTAGCATAAGTGATACAGCCTTTGCGAGGTCCAGAGTCGAACCGCCACCTAAGCCAACTACGCTAACAGGAAGTTTACTGTTAAACGCTTGAACTTGCTCGGTGAGTGCATCAACTTGTTTTGTCGTGGGTTCATCATCCACATTGACATAAATAACCAAGTCATGTGCTTTAGCTGGAACACGATCACTTAGTGACTTTGATTGATGAACGTCATCAACCAAAAACACTACAAAATCGTCCTCTACTTGGCGCTCTTCAGCTAAAACTTGATCGAGCTGTGCAAATGAACCGCGACCAAAAATCATTTTTGGTACACATTTGAAGTTCTTAAAACTCATTACGACATTCTCCGTTGGGGCCATTAAATTAAAATGTGCTATCGCGCCATAATTGTATGACGCGACGGATACGTGTGGTTAATTAAGCAAAAGCGCGTTTAATGTTTTCGATACGCTGCTTAATTTCTTCTTCCGTCCATGAAAGTTTGATAAGCATTGAAATTGTGCGGCTCATGATGGCATCAGACTTAGGCACAGACACCTTAGTATAATCGGGTCTGTCTTCAATAAGTGTTATCGGAAGCGCAGAAGGTGACTTAAGTTCTTGGATATGTTTCCAGTTTGACAGATAGTGCCAGTTGTTTACATACCAGTAGAAACAACCATCGACGCCATTTTCGGCTAACTTTTTGTTGATTTCGATGGTGCGTGCTTCAGTAGGCATAAAGAAGGTTAAAAATCCTGCTGAATCACCGTCTGCATCAGGGATTTCGCGGAAGGTGACTTCAGGAATTGCTGACATGGCGTCTTTAATGAGCTTTTTGTTGCTGCGCTGGATTTCAATAATTTTGTCTAGTTTGCGCAATTGAGCTAAGCCCATTGCCGAGTTCATTTCTGAAATACGGAAGTTAAGCCCCATAATTGGGTGACCTTCCGCGCCGCGGTCATTGCCTACATGATCATGACCATGATCTGAGAACATATGTGCATGGTTGTAGATAGTTTCGTTATTGGTGATCACTGCGCCACCTTCACCACAGGTGATGGTTTTAACTGAATCGAATGAGTAACAGCCAACATCACCAATAGTGCCGAGCGCCTGACCTTTATAACTACCGCCGATAGCTTGACAAGCATCCTCAAGAATAATCAGGTTATGCTTAGCACATACGGCTTTAATTTCATCCATTTTAGCCATAGAGCCACACATATGGACTAGGTTAATGGCCTTTGTTTTAGGCGTAATGGCTGCTTCGATACCTTCTGGTGATAGACAAAGCGTTTCATCGATTTCAGCAAATATCGGTACAGCTCCTGCCATGAATACCGCTTCTACAGAGGCTACGAAGGTGAAAGGTGGCACAATGACTTCGTCACCAGCGCCAATGCCTGCGGCTGCCATTGCGGTTTGCAGTGCAGCAGTACCACTGGAAACAAGGTGTGCATGCTTAGCATTCATTTTTTCGCACAGTAGTGCTTCCATCTCACGGGTTTTCCAGCGGTCGTTGCGCATATGATCAAAGTTATAACGGAAGGTAAAGCCATTCTCCATTACATCCGCGACTTCTTGTTTCTCTTCAGGACCAAATAATTCAAAACCAGGCATGGATATTTCCTTAGCATTCACTGCGCAAAATTGCGCTAAAAATAAATAATCGATTATAACTGTGATGGGCAACAAACTGCGAGAATTCTTACTCTTTTTCTCATATTTTGTAAAAATTTAGTAACGATTGCTAAAAAAAAGGCTACCTCAGCAAAATGCTTGAGATAACCTTGATGTTGGTGTTTAGAAACTAAACGTTTCTAACGTTATTCACTCGTCGTGTCTTTATTAACCGTTACATCTAAATCTGATAGTAAACCGTTCTCTACGCTGTAGATCCAACCATGAATGGCCACATCTTGGCCTCGTGCCCAAGCATCCTGAACAATTGTGGTACTGGTGACGTTTGCAACCTGTTCAATGACATTGAGCTCACACAAACGATCGAATCGCTTATCTTCATCCATGTTTTCAAGATCGCGTTTATGTAATCTGTGTATGTCTCGAATATGCCCGAGCCAATTATCGATGAGACCTAAGCGCTCAGTGCTCATTGATGCTTTTATACCGCCACAACCATAATGACCAACAACCATAATGTGTTTTACTTTAAGCACTTCAACAGCATATTGCAGCACAGATAAACAGTTCAAATCTGTGTGAATAACCATGTTGGCGATATTGCGATGAACAAATACTTCACCAGGCATTAAATCGATTATCTGATTTGAGGGTACACGGCTGTCGGAGCAACCAATCCAAAGATACTCAGGATTTTGCTGCTTAGCGAGCTGCTCAAAAAATTTTGGATCTTCTTTTAAGATCCGCCCAGCCCAGCGTCGATTATTATCAAAAAGTGGTTTTAGTAGTTTCATTAGATCTTATGTTAGCTCAGTTAAGAACTGGCTGATCTGTTGATTAACAAATTCGGCCTGCTCTAAAGTTGATATATGGCCGCACTCAGCAATATGGACATATTTACTGCCATCAATTGCATCATGCATTAAGTATCCTTCGAGTACTGTACGCGCTTTATCTTCTACACCGGTCATGATTAAGCAGGGAAGAGTTAATAAATGCACATCATCCATGGTATCGCGACGGCCGAAAATCATTCTGCCTATTTGGTATAAGCAGTCAATATTGTTGCTATCAAAATGATTTAGCTTTTGTTTAAATAATTCAACGAGCTCTGCATTAGGCTCAGTTGCAAAAAAGAGTGGGGTGATAGCGTCAATGATTGTTGGTGAAATGACTTGTTCTGCTTTAATAATATCAAGCATCGCGTAGTATTTGTCGCGGGTTATCTCTGGTTCATAACCAATAAAGCTGCCTAACATAATGAGATGTTGCACTCGTGCAGGCACTTTAAGGGCGAGCTCTGCTCCCCACATCGCACCAACCGATAAGCCCATTACGGAGAAAGAGTCTACGTTTAATTTATCCATGAGTTCAAGCATTTGAGCCGCAATATCACGCAAGTTTCTGGTCTGTTCTGGAAGCTTACCTGAAAAACCATGGCCCCAAAGATCTGGCACAATACAACGGTAGTTTTGACTTAAGTGGGCTATCTGTGGCGCCCACATATCAGCGTCCCATAGATAGCTATGACCCATTAATAGCACGGGACCTTGGCCGATATCTAGATAGCTTAGCGTGCTGCCATCAATGCTGATTTGTTGTCTGTTTGCTGCAAAGTTGCTGGTAAAGTCGGTTATGTTCACAGTGTTATCTCTAATATATGTGAAGAAATCTGGTTTTGGTTAACGGCTATTTCTGCGTAGGAATGGGGGCGACGCGTAACACATACTCATTAACCAGTGGCACTATGCGCTCAAGTATTGTGTCTTTGTGTAAAATATCACAACTGGCCAAGATTGCTTTTACTGCATCGATATCGTAAGTATTAATATAATCTTTCGACATTGGAAAGTAGCTTAAGTGCCACGGTTCTGGGCTTACGCCACTTAACCCCTGCTGATAAGGTAGGTAGAAGCCGAATTTATCTGCGTGGGAGTGTAACCATTGGCTCAAGTGGAAACAAGGTCCACCTTGCTGATATTCTGTAGGAACTAGCTGTAACTTTGGCTTTTCTATGCCGTTGGCATCAAAGATATCGATGTCTGTGCCCCAGTGGTGCCTTGACATTCCCGGTATCGCCGACCATAAAAGGATAGTATCGATTAATTCATTTGAAGAAAGATGCTCAATTGATACCGGCATAGAGGATTTGTCTAATACTGCCCGTCGACCACTGGCTTTGGCGTTCCAAATCCCTAGCTGTCTATCGAAATTTCGATGTCCAGAGCAGATCTGAATATCAAGACCTGCAGTTAACGCAGCTTGCTGCATTGTTAAAAATGCAGCCGCTGTGTTTACTTCTAAAAGGTGACCTAAGCATTCAACCAGGTGTTGGTCTTCAAGGCCATATAAAGAAGGCTGTGTTACTTGCACAGCAAGTTTTCCAAAATGGCTTCATAACAATCAGTCAGTAACTCAAGATCTGAGATTTTCACGCACTCGTTGACTTTGTGAATAGTGGCATTAACTGGGCCAAGCTCAATAACCTGTGCACCCGTTGGCGCAATAAAGCGACCATCTGACGTGCCACCCGAAGTTTGTGGATCGGTATCTGTACCTGTGACTTTTTTGATTGCCGCTTTGGTTGCCTCTAATAACGGTCCATCGCCAGTTAAAAAGGGTAAGCCATTGAAGACCCAATCGATATCGTATTCTAAACCATGAGCGTCTAAAATATTGAGTACTCGTGCGATTAAGATCTCGGCGGTGACTTCAGTGGAGTAACGAAAGTTAAACATCACCTCTAACGCACCTGGGATCACGTTTGATGCGCCAGTGCCACCATTGATATTTGCGATTTGAAAGCTAGTCGGCGGGAAAAATTCATTACCATTATCCCATTTCATTCTTGCAAGCTCATCCAGTGCTGGAGCGGCTTTATGAATAGGGTTATCAGCAAGATGAGGGTAAGCAACGTGTCCCTGGATCCCTTTAACGGTTAAATTGCCTGTTAGGCTGCCTCGGCGACCATTTTTAACGATATCACCCAGTTTATGGGTAGATGAAGGTTCTCCCACCAGCGACCAGGTGATTTTTTCATTGCGCGCTTCGAGGGTATCGATGACGCGAGTTGTACCATTAATAAAAGGACCTTCCTCATCACTGGTAATGAGAAAGGCAATAGAACCTTGATGATCTGGAAATCGTTTAACGAATCGTTCGGCTGCTACCATCATTGCAGCGAGTGAGCCTTTCATATCTGCGGCGCCTCGGCCGTGAAGATAATCATCGATAACAACAGGCTCAAACGGCGGCGTGTGCCATTGTTTTAAATCGCCTACTGGCACAACATCAGTATGGCCGGCAAAACAGAAAACAGGAGATTGAGTGCCTCTACGAGCCCACATATTGGTGGTGTCTTCAAAGACCATAGATTCAATATTAAAGCCTGCATCGGCTAATCTATCAGCCATGAGTTGCTGACACCCTTCATCTAAAGGGGTGACCGATTGACGAGAAATTAAGTCTTTGGCCAGTGACAGTACTGGCGAGTCTGTAGTTTGACTCATAGGTTGAACCACGTGCGATAGTCTGCTTCTTTAAAACCAACCTGGACTTGTCCATTCACCACTAAAACAGGGCGCTTGATCAAGGTTGGGTAGAGTGCCATCAAGGCTACAGCTTTCTTCTCATTGATGTCATTCTTTTCTGTATCCGTTAGATTTCTATAACTGGTACTTCTTTTATTGAATAAGGCTTCCCAGCCGATAGCACTGACCCATTGTTCTATTTGCTCAGTACTGAGCCCATCTTCACGAAAATCATGAAAAGCAACTTCAAGTTGGTTAGCTTCAAGCCATTTACGGGCTTTACGTACAGTATCGCAATTCTTAATTCCGAAAAGTGTCAAAAGGGTACTCCAGTTTGTTTTTATAAGTTGTCTGCATTGTGTCATTGCTTTTGGCTCTGCTCAAGGGGGAATTGTTGTCATGTTTCCCTTGTTGAGCGTAATTCAATGCCCAATGGCCAGCTTGAATTGCAATGATGAAAAAGCCTAATAAATATTAGGCTTTGGTTAATATGTAATACGGGTTAAGGCGTTAAAGTTTGACTGAAAAAATGATGTCTTTTCCTGCTTCTAGATGGCCTTGTTTTTTATCTATGGATTGAATGTCTTCCATATTGGCGATAAGCACAGGTGTAAGAAGGCTATCTGCGTGTTCTTTTAAATAGTCGAGATCAAATTCTAGTATTGGCTCGCCCATCTTAACTTCTTGGCCTTCTTCGGCTAATCGTTTAAAACCATTGCCTCTGAGTTCGACGGTACCAATACCAAAATGTACAAATATTTCGAGCCCTTGTGTAGATTCGATGCTAAACGCATGGTTTGTTTCGAATATTTTTCCTATGGTGCCATCAATTGGAGCTAAAATAAGGTGGCCTTTTGGCTCGATTGCCAATCCGTCACCGACAATCTTCTCAGAGAATACGGCATCGGGTACCTTTTCAACGTCTACGATTTTTCCACTCACTGGAGCATACACATTGACTATGCCCGCTATGTCACTCTGTCCAGAAATAAGGCGTCTAATACGGCTCAAAAATCCCATTTAATTTGCCCCTTGGAATCATTATTATTATCGAGTAAGGCTACTGTTACTATCATAGCTATTAAGACCGACCATTAATGTAAAGTTTTAATTCGTCAATTCTTTTTATTTTTAGCGCATGTTCGGCTATCGTCAAGCATGTTTGATAACTTATATCACGTAATGCCGACTTAACCTCTAATAATGAACCTAAATTAACGCTGAGCTCGTCTATTCCCATTCCAACGAGTAAAGGCGCTACATTTGGATCGCTTGCTAATTCACCGCACAGCGACACGGTGATTTGGTGTTCTTTGGCGATATCTATGGTGGTTTGGATAAGATTAAGCACCGCAGGGGACAGAGAAGGGTATTCTTTGGTCAGTAATGGATTGGTTCGGTCGGCGGCCATGGTGTATTGAGCGAGGTCATTTGTACCAATACTGATAAAGTCAAGATATGGCAACATAGACTCAAGGTTAAGTACGGCAGCAGGCGTTTCAACAACGATGCCATAGGTTAGCTCTCCAAAGCCTTTCTCTGCTTCAATTAGTCTTACTTTACACTCTTCAACGTAACCTAGTAATTGCTCTAACTCTTCAATCTGATTGATCATTGGAAACATTAGACGAACAGAGCCGTGATTGGCAGCGCGTAAAATCGCACTCACTTGTGTCTTGAACAGTTCTGGATGCGCCAAGCTGTAACGGATCCCCCTTAAGCCTAACGCTGGATTATCTTCAATGATTGTTCCAAGGCAGGGGATCTCTTTATCGGCACCGACATCTAGGGTGCGTAAGGTAAATGTTTTACCTTCCATTAAATGCAGCGCATCACAATAGAAGTGATATTGAGTTTTTTCATCGGGCAAAGCACTGGTATTCATTAACATGAATTCAGTTCTAAATAAGCCAATTCCTTCGGCGCCCACATCGGCTAAATGACTGACCTCGTTTAGATTACCTACATTAGCTAATAAGGAAATGCGGTGACCGTCCAAGGTTTCTGTGGGCAAATCTTTAAGAGTGAGTAATTGTTGTTTACGCTGAAAGTCTAGTTGCTTTAGGGCTTGTAAATGAGCCCGCTGTTTTTTGTTGGGGTCAACAACTAACTCACCTTTATTCGCATTTAACACTACCTGAGTGCCATTGTTAATCTGAGCGGCTTCATATTGGCAACTTAACAGGGCAGGGAGCCCAGCACTACGAGTTAAAATTGCAGTATGACTTGTCAGGCCGCCGGTATTGAGCACGACACCGGTAATATGCTCAAGAGGTAGCATGGCAAATTCAGCAGGGGTCAAATCGTGAGAAAATATTATCGTATCTTGAGTGAGTTGACTTAGATCTAGATGTTGAGCTCCGTTTAAACGAGCAATGAGTCGACTACCGAGGCATGTTACGTCTTGAGCTCGATTGGCAAGATAGGGATCATCTAATAGTGCTAATTCGCTGGCTTGCTGGTCGAATACTCTCTCTATGGCGAATGCTGCGCCAATTTGTAAACTTGAAATGGTATGTTCAATGTGTTCTAACAGATCCTCATCGTCTAATATAAGCAGATCAGCTTCAATTAAATCAAAGTGGCTGGTTTCAGGTTGAAGCTTCTCTAGACCTTGAGTTAAATGTTGTTTTTGAAGGTCAAATGCGTGCTTTAGTCTGTGTATTTCGATGGGAACTTGAGATTTTGGAATTAACCGGTAATCAACCTTTTCATGATGTAAATTAAGGTGTAACGCTTGACCAAAAGCGATACCCGATGAAACTGCGATCCCTGTAATCGACATAGCTAAACCCTTAACTTAATGTAATGAGTAGTTCTGACACTTCTTCTACAGCTTGTTGTGCTTGCTCTCCCTCTGCGAAGACTCTGACCGATACGCCATAATAAAGCCCTAAGGTTTGCAGTTTGAATAAGCTTTTAGCACTCGCGTGCTTACCATCACATTCTACAGTGATATTGCAGTCAAAAGATTTGGCCTTTTTCACTACAAGAGCTGCAGGGCGGGTATGGATCCCATGTTTAGCTGTAATAATCACGCTCTTTTCATACATGAATGAAACACTCTAAAGTTGGTGCAATTGTATTTTTGCTATTTGGGCTAACTCAAAAAGACAATAACTAATAATCAATGATTTGGTAATTTTTCTTTTTAAGTGCTTTAGTTGCCGCCGATAAAGTGTCTTTTTTGACTAAGATATAATCGGTATCAAAAGTCGATATGGCAAAAATACTTATTTTTTCGTCAGCCAGAGTGCTAGAGACATTGGCTAAAATGCCCGTCATTGAAAAGCCTAAAGGACCAATGACTTCAAGGCAGCGCCAGTCATCTTCTTGCTCGATGCTATCGAGTATTAACGTCGCAGGGACGACAACAGAGATCTCATCTTTGGTTTTACCAATGAAGTACATATCTTGTTGAAAAATATCAGGCGAGATCCCACTGTCTGTTGAAAAACTATGGATAGTGTAGAGTTCCGGATGGATAGCTAAAGTCATGCGAGCCATAATTTCAATTCACTTTTAAAGATATCTCTTCAGTGAATTTAGCTTATCATAATTTCAAAAGAGCGTAAGGGGCAATTACAGCCCCTCACGCTCTTGTAACTTTAGCTTATTTTGAATTGGCCTAACGTACGGGCGCAATCTTTACTAATAGTTTGCAGTGACATTGCAGCATTGTGGTTACTTTCATTCGCTTTGACTGACACCTCCGTTAATTCGATTATCGAACAGATGTTGCGATTAATCTCTTCAGTAACGATAGATTGCTCTTCTGTTGCACTGGCAAGCTGGGTGTTCATGTCACTAATATGCGCAATCAAGCCTAAAATGTCAGTCAGCGAATCGCTCACCTCTTTAGCTTGAGTCTGCACTTGTTGAGACTGACTTTGATTTTGCTCATTACTGGCAACAACACTGTTTACACCAGACTGGATCTCTTTAATGATGTTTTGGATCTCATTAGTCGAATCTTGAGTACGGTTAGCTAAGGCACGAACTTCATCTGCGACGACCGCAAATCCCCGTCCATGACTACCAGCTCGGGCAGCTTCAATTGCTGCATTAAGCGCAAGTAGGTTAGTTTGATCGGCAATGCCTCGAATCACATCTAAGATGTTGCCAATCTGAGATGACGAGCTACCAAGCGCGTGAGTGATCTGCTGAGCATTTTTAAGTTCGTCAGCAAGATGCATAGAGTTATCAAGCGTAGCATCCATCATAGACATACTCTGCTGGGCTTGATGTTTTACACTATTAGCCGCTTCTGCTGCCTGGTTAGTATTACTGGCCATCTCTTGAGTCGTCGATAGCATCTGATTGATTGCCGTGGCGACACTGGAGGTTTCTCTATGAAGGTGCTCGACACTATCATTTGATTCTTCTGCGGCGTTAAGTAACCGTTGGGCATCTAGGTCTAGATCTTCCCCAATAGGCTGAAGCTGTGCGACCATATCTCTAATTTTGATGACAAATAAATTAAACGCTTCGGCAAGTTCAGCGACTTCATCTTTACCTTTGGTAGGCAATTTTTTAGTTAAATCGCCTTCTCCTTGAGCAATATCTTTCATGGCGCTAATTGCTTCTTTTAACGGGGAGGTGATAGAGATGTTGAGCACCAAGAAAAACAGGAAAATAGGAATGGAGATCATTAACATAATGACGAGGTAGTCGAACGCCATTGAATACATGACGCTATGAATATCACTCATGTAACTGCCGGTAATAATCGTCCAGCCCCAGGGGGCATATTGTCTGGCCTCTATGAGTTTAGCGTCTAGTTGACCGGTTGTGGGGTTAGGGAAATCGATTTGAGCCTTAGCGAAAGACTGACTGGTTGATAAATTTAACAATGCTTCAAGTTCACTCGCAGCTTGTGAGTGAAACAGTGAGTTTATATTTTTAGAAATAGCGCTTGGATCTGCACCATTAGCGATAATGGTATGGTCGCTATCTAAAATCATAAAGTAGCCATCATTGCCAAAATGTATTTGGTTAATGAGTTCCGTTGTCGTTACTTGTGCTGCCGCTAAACTGACTTTTTGAGCATCGACTTGTTTTTTACCTGCTTCAATTAAACTGATTGCAGTGTTTATTTGACCGTCGTTTTGCAACCATTTTTGCGCCACAAGGTTATTGTACTGTTCGTTTATTGAAAAACTGGCAAAGCAAACAGTGCCGATTGCAGCCAGCATTAGCATTAAAATTAAACGTTGTAGAATCGTAAATTGTCTGAGTAGAGCGATCATATAGTTCTTGTTCTGCCTACGAATACGTGGGTTCAATTTACCCTTTATGCCGAGGTAGGGGAACAGTAACAGTATGTTTATTTTAAAAATGTTAACTCAATCCTTTCATCACTTTATACGTATTTATTGCTGATGTTTTCGGGTTTTACTTTGTTTTGTTAATGTTGTGGGGCAATATAACGTCGATTATTTTTTCATAGGGTCTTTTTATGCAATCCACAGTCTCCGTTAGCACCGACGATATTTTATTAAAGCTATGCCACTCCGTTTCTCATGTGTTATCAAGCACCACTCATAGTCAAATTACCCACGCAGGTATGGTTCAATCTATTACTAGAACTTGTTTAAAGCCCGATTTAGGGTGCTTTTCAATTTTTGATGGCGGCTTCTCTGGACTGGTTGTGATTAATTTTTCTGCGCCTGCGGCATTAGAGATCTACCGCGAATATATGTTGAACATGGGCATGCCAGAAGCTGAGTTAGCCCTCTCCCATACCTCTGATGAAGTCGGTAACGTCATGGGCGAGTTGATGAATCAGATTTTGGGTGACTTCATTAATAAAATCAGTAAAGAATTACAAACGAGTATTAGCCAAAGCCAGCCAAAGATGCTGACAATTAATAAAGAGCTGACAATCTCTATCGATACAAATTTAGACGAAGCAGTAGCAAGAAGAGTGTCTTTTAAGACGCAACGTAATCATGTCTTTTATCTTGAGTTTGCTATGGATAAAACGGAGTTTATCAAGTTAAGTGAATTTGAAACTGATGAAGAGTTTGATTTAGATGAATTGCTGGCTGAGCATGGTCAATTAATGGGCACAGAAGTCAGAGCCCATAAATCAGCAAAGGTCACGTTAGCCAAAACGGATGCCGATGATTTACTCGACGAGTTAGGCATTTAAACTTGGCAATTTGAATTCCAACCATTTGAAAGTTGAGTATTTAAACGTTAACTGTTTAAGTCTATAGAGTTTAGTCGTTATAAGTGCTGATTAGGCTCATCGAAGTGATTTGTATCGTTGTGTCTGAAGATGAGAAACACAGTATTAGCTGTAGTCGCTCAAATTAGAGATGACAGTTACCTGTTTTATTACGGTACCTGTCAGCTCTGGTTTGAACTCTGATTAATCAGCTATTTAACAGTGGGAGGGGTTAGCGCTGACGCGTTAAATATTGATTAACACTGGCTTTGCTTTGTTTGCCAATGGCTTGTAATAAGGAAAAGTCAGGTCGCTTGATCTGGTATTTTGAGTGTAAATCTTCAAGCATGGCTAACCACAGGTCGGCGGTCATCTCACTATCAGCTAAAGCACGGTGAAATACACCATCATGTTGGATGTTTTTATAATGGATTAAACTGCCAAGTTTATGATTGGGTGCGTCTTGATACAACCGACGAGCAATTAACATTGAGCAGGCAAATTGACCAGGATAATGACAGCCAACCCGTTGTAGTTCCGCATCCAAAAAGCGTTGATCGAATGAGGCATTGTGGGCGACGAGATTGTAGCTACCGATGAAGTCTGCAAATTGCGCCATCACAGTTTCGCAAGCATCCGCGTCACTCAACATCTCATTACTGATCCCGGTGTAATTTTCGATAAAGCCACTGACTCTAAAACCAGGGTTCATGAGTTGTTGGAACCTATCAATGACTTTACCATCTTTTAGCATGACGGCACCGATTTCAATTGCTCGGTCACCTTGAGTAGGAGATAGACCTGTTGTTTCAAAGTCGAGCACGATAACGGTGTCGGCAGGCTGAATTGGGCGTGAGAGAGTTATATTGGCCAAGTTGAATCATCATCAAAAATGTTTGCTCGCTATTGTATTGATCCTCAATAGACAGTCAATCAAGTTATTACTCAGTTTCAAGCTTTGGGCTGATTAGCCCAATAGCTGTACAAATTAAGCATGTTTTCATGATCTACCCGAGATTTTTTGTTGGGCTTTTTTGGTAGCATTCACACAAATTTTAGTGAGTATGCAACATGCAATTAGATATAAACGGCTTAACCCCAGAGCAGTTTCTTAAAGAATACTGGCAAAAGAAACCATTAGTGATCCGCCAAGGATTTAAAAACTTTCAAGATCTGTTGTCTCCAGATGAGATGGCGGGCCTTGCGTGCGATGAAATGGTGGAATCTCGCAGAGTGTATCAACAAGATGGCAACTGGCAGGCTGAGTTTGGGCCTTTTGAGTCTTATGAACACTTAGGTGAAACAGATTGGACTTTAATTGTTCAGGCGCTTAATAACTGGGTTCCAGCAGCTGAAGATTTACTAAAATGTTTCGACTTTATTCCACGTTGGCGTTTAGATGACGTTATGGTCAGTTATGCTGTTCCGGGTGGTGGAGTCGGTCCGCATATCGACCTATATGATGTATTTATCTGTCAAGGCTCGGGTCGTCGTAGATGGCGAGTAGGAGACATAGGGCCACATAAAGAGTTTGCGGCGCATCCGGCTTTGCTACACACCGAAGCGTTTGAACCTATCATTGATGTTGAATTGCTACCTGGCGATATTCTTTATTTGCCACCGGGATTTCCTCACGATGGTGTCACTTTAGAGCCTTCAATGAGTTTCTCAGTTGGTTACCGTACGGCTTCTGCAAAGGATATGGTGAGTGCACTTGCCGATCACCTCATTGATAAAGAGATGGGCGCACAGCAAATTCGCGATCCTGAGCGCAGCTTAAGCCAGCATTCAGGTTTGATAGATGAGCAAGACTTAGGCCGAATTAAGCAGCAGCTTATAGAAACCTTGGATGATACCTTGATCAGTGAGTTTAGTGGCCGTTATTTGACTCAATCTAAGTGCGAATTGGATTTACCTGAAGGCCCACTTGGTTTTGATGTTGAAGATATTAAGGCTATTATTGAAGAGCAACCCCTTAACCGCTTAGGTGGCCTGCGTTGTCTGTATTTTTCAGCAACCTTAGCGGCAGGTGTCATGTATCTCAATGGCGAGCAAATCCAGTTTAGTGTAGGCAAACCTGGACTAATTGAAACTCTTTGTAATAAGCCAATGTTAACGTTAGATGACATCTCAAACTGGCTGGAAGACAAAGAAGTTATGGAACTGCTGACTCAGTGGGTTAATGCCGGTTTTTGGTACTTTGATGACGTTGAATAACGGCTATTGAGTATTGCTTCTTGAATTATTGCTTCTTGAATACAGCGGACGGAGCGAATATTCAGGCAGCAGAATGAATGACAATCGACAAAGCTCAGTAGCATTGGGTTACTGAGCTTTATTTTTAGGATAGACATTCAGCCTTTAAAATCGGTATTGCCACAGAGCACCAAAGGTATCAAAATCGTTTCCTACCTCAGTGATAACACCTGTATTGGCGTACAATTTAACACTGTGCTGCAAAGTAATAGGAAAAGAGTAAGTCACTCCAAAACGCGAATTACGTTGTTCATCTAACGATTCGATTTTATCTCTACTCGTCTCGCCACCAAAAAATAGGTTGCCATTGACCGAGAGCCAATGACCAGAATTGAAATTGTAGATAAGGTGCCCTTGAAGTGTATATTGGGGCGCTTGTTCTAAAGTCACATTGCTAACATATTGATTATTATCACCGTATAGTCGAACGGAGGCGATCAAATCATAATACCAGTTACCAAGTTTATGAGACATTCCCACCCCAGGCCTCAATACCCAGCGATTACTGCCCGCATTTAATAACCTCGCAGGATCATAGCTTCCAATAGGCAAGCTAATTTGAACACTTGTGCCAATAACGATCCCTTGTTTCCAACTCGCAAAATCCTTAGCCTGTAATGCAGGAGCGCCATAAAAATTCCAAGTAAGCCGCATCGTAGGATCGCCATATCCACAACGATCGGCTGTTAATTGTTCATTATTATATGTTGCGCTGCCCTTATAACAGACTCGTGTCGTAGACATATCGAATTTTGCAGAGCTACCAGCCAAAGCAAAGCTATGGGCATAGCCAACTACCGCTGCATTAATGGTTAAGTTGGCGTCAGTTATTGGTGCCGATGGCGCAGGAGATAGCTCGCCTTGAGAATGCACCATGCCAGCGGCGATAAAGTTCATACCAATAGGAATATTGGTATAGCTGCGAGGCTCTAAATCTTGCGCTGCACAATAGGGGGTAAAGAGAGTGATTGTTAATATGAACCCTGTAAAGTGCCCACGCACGAAAGTGCAGCGCTGTGCGCTAGGCCTTAGATTATCAGTGTTATTGTGTTGATCCTTTACCAATCTTATTCCTTTAAATCGACTAGGCGAGGTGGATATATGACTCCAGGCGACTTCCTGTTTGCTCAGTTGATGACTATTGCTGCTTTTAGACTAAGTTAGCGAGTTTACAGGGATTATCAAGCGGCAATATAGAATAAAAATGAATTTAATCTCAGTTTTTGTTGTATGAGTTTGTTAATCTAAGTGTAGTCGGTGCTTTTTACTCAAGGTAACAAAACGTGTTATCAATTAATAAGTTAAATGTACGAATAATGGCAGCATTAGAAAGTGCCTATGCTAGTGCTATAGTTGCTGCAAATCGTGCCCATGAAACAGCAACGGGCAGTGAAAGTGTTGCAGAGAATAAATATGATACATTTGGCTTAGAGGCTTCATACCTTGCTCACGGGCAATCAATGCGTGCGGCGCAGTGCAAAGCGGATATAGAAGCATTTAAGCACCTTTTCGCCAGTATTACTGGTTTTGATATGCCAGATGATATTGCCAGCAGTGGGCTAGCTAATGAAGTGCGCTCTAAACTGGATTGCAATAAACAACGGCAAGTTAGTCTAGGGCGAGTTGTTGTGTTAATTGATGACGATGACAAACGTCAATATTTGTTTGTAGGGCCAAGTGCTGGTGGCTTAAAGATAGAATTCGATGGCCTATTGGTGATGATAGTGACGCCAGCATCCCCCTTAGGCGCAGCTATGATGAATAAACCGCAGGGCGAAGAGTTTAGTTTGACTCTTGGTGAAACTAAACGTTATTTTGAAATCGTCAGTGTAATGTGACTATTGGTGTGGTCTGACTGAGCTTTTTCCTTGAATATATGATTAAATTCAATATTTAAGTTGGTTTAATATTTAGGTGACTTGAATGTTTTGGTTACTTTAGCATTGGCGTAACTTGAGTATAGGCGTAAGCGTGTAATCAACATTTCTATTAAAATGCTCTAGTCACCATATACAAAATAACTTTTAGAAACAGGAACAACCATGACAAGACCGAGTTCAAATATGGCCTTATCACTGCTTTTGATAGTATGCGCGGGGCTTACGGGCTGCAATACTGCAAATCACGGCTCGTTTGTGACAAAAACCTATCAGGACAAAAAATTAACTGACACCTTGGTCAATCTTGGACCCGTATTAGGGCAAAGTTGCCAAACTCAATTTTTATACCTATTGCCTTTGGGTGACAGCGTTTCATCTCCCGATGCGATTGCAGCTGCAAAGAGTGCTATTAAAGGCACTGCTATTTTAACGGATGTCACGATAGACGATACGTTATCAATTGGTTTCGGTTATTCCGAGCAGTGTATTAATGTTCAGGGGATAGCATACGGAACTATCGTTGGTTCTTAAAAATGACGCTGACATTAAATGAAGCTGACATTGAAATAGGCTTATAAACTCGATAAAAGTATTGTTGCCAACAGCTGACAAATATAATTAACAGCTGTTGGCAAGGTTAACTTACTCAAGGGTAGATAGTGTCAAAGTTATATCAATCCTCTTCGAGGCAAAGTGACTTTCCAGCCTCATAACAGCTCGGTTGCCTTGGGCAAACTGCGCCTCTTGCACAAATTAGGCGTGCATCGTTTTCGATACCTCGCTCAATCCAGTTAATGTTCAAAATTTTTGCAACACTCATTAGATCTTTCTTAATATTAACAGGCATCTCTACCGACCCACCATTTGCTGCGCAAGACTGTTTTAAATCCGCCGCAATCGAAGCAGCATCGCCACCCTGAGCATCAATTGCAGGGTTGAGAGCGATTCCTGCACACAACACGTGATTATTGCCCGCCATATCTTCTACTTTTATAGATTCACAGCAGTAAATTCTTGGCTCATCAGCGACGTCGAGAATTGAAATTTGCGCAGATGTGCCTACTTTTGGCTCATTGATCATTCTAAACACTGCCCAATGTTGGCAGGGATCTTCAACTAACCTCATATTGCCCCAAGGCAGCGGGATCCCATTGCCTCGATAAACCGCTTTTAACTTACCCGGTGCATAAGCATCGAAATAGTGCCAGTGGGGGTAGGGTGATACAACGGTCATTCTTCGCATGGCTACTGAAGCCGAAACACCCATAAGTTTATTTACGTTGATCTCATAACCATGGCGATCAAGCAACTGCCTAAAGGGGACTTTGGGGCAAAGCAATGCACCGGCAAAGAAACTCGACTCGAAATCACGCCATGCATGTAATATATCTTGTGCATTAAGCGTGGATGAAGCTGGTGTAGGCTGCTCACCATGTGATGCTGTATGGCGTCTACCTGCAGTTAAGACACACTTTAAGCCATCTTTATTGTGTAATACGCAATGGCCTATATGCACGGCAAGGTCATACTTAAGCCGTGTTGGAAATGACTTAAGCATTTTATTTAAATGGATTGTAGAAGGCGGCTCGAAAAAAGAGGTGACGACGTGAGCCGTACTGACGCCCATTTCATCGACAACCTCTTGGGGTGTTCTATCCACCCATTTAAGCTTTAATCCTAGTGATTTAGCGATATCTTTTAAATCATCTAAGGCCAGTGGTAGGCGCTTGTGGCCAACGTCTTCCGCTGCTCGTTCTAAATCTGGAAAGTGATTTTGATGGTGCTCTTGATGAGCTCGGATCAAAAGGTGGGCAAATTCTCTGCCAGTGGTGCCGGTTTGCGATAACATTTCAGGGATCGCAATTTGTAAAATATCATTAGAAAAAAGGAAACTTGGCTCTAATGCCATGCCACTAATTCCACCTCTACGTCCCTTATCTGGTGTAATCGCATCATCTTCAGGGACATCATCGAGAAACCAATCGACCTCTTTTTGAAACACTGCAGCGATGACGGCAAGCATGCCTGAACTTGGGACTCTTTTTCCTCGCTCAATCATAGATAAATATGACACAGACGGTGCAGAATCTGGGTCGACACGAACACAACGAGCGGAAAGATCTTCCATGGTGAGATGGTTTCGCTTCCTCAAGTTTCTTATCTTTGTACCCAAAAAATGTGACTTTCTGATCAAGCTTTGATTGTTTTTCATCTTGTAAAATTCACAGTGTAAAATTTTTATTGTGAAATTGTAATGAAAATTGCACTAGACTACAAATCAAGCAATCGAAAAACGTATTATTTTTGATTACGACTGAAACGGATAACGACCCACGATTAACACGTAAGAGGATAGGGCCATGGATATATCAACAATTAATAGTACTCAAGTAAATCAGAATAACAATTTTATTGGTGCCGATCTTGTTGATGTGAATGTCGTCGAACTGGCGTCTAGCGATACAACGGCCCCCTGTGCAAAAGCATTTTTAGATGCAAAATTCCCTTTAGCGAAAGGCTCCCATAAAAATGCATGTAGTTATGTAATCTACTATCAGCAACTGCTCGTTTTTATGGCGGATGGAAGCCAAACGGGTTTACGCCAACCAAAGCAGTTTGTTGCGTTAAATGGTCACAAAAGTGAGCCAACGGCTATCTTGTTACAAGATAATGGCACTCATGTTGAGCTGAGTTTTGATAGAAAAAATGAGACAGCCAGCCAAGATTTAGCCAACATTAAAGATATCCAGCTTGAAGGTCACGATTATTGGATAAGCTTAATTAATATTGAAAATACTGCAACAACATCTGTTACACGAAAGCTTGTACGCGAATTCACGGCAAAAGATGGCAGCGATTATCAAGTAAAAAGCTAACTTGTGCAGATAGTTTCAAAGAGATAAGTTTATTTAGCCGCTGCCTTGTGTAGCGGCTTCTATCTGTTATAGGTGTAGTAGATTGTTTAAAAATGTGTGAGTTATCCCTCTGCTTATTTTAAATTCATGCTTTTCGAAGGGCTTAGCTTGCGTATTGGCTACTTTGCTCCTATGATCGCAGCGTTTTCTTTTCAGGGTAACTTTTTTAATGTTGAAATCTCCGCTTTCTCCTAGCTCAAATGAACTTGTGATCAGTATTCTCGATCTGGTTTTATCTGACGGTAAACCGTTAGACCGCGCCTATTCTCAGCATTTTTCGGGTCTAAAACTAGAGCCAACTGAACAAGGTCGTATTACCTTTGTCGTTGGAGATATTCTGAGAAGACTGAACCTATACTGCTATCTTTCTGATGTAAAACCAGAAGAGATGGCACGCTTGGGCACTCGCTTATTAAACGTATGGCACCTATTTAATGAATTACCTTTGCCGAAAATGCAGTATGCATTACAGGTAGATGCGAGTGAGCTGGCTTCACGTATTGAGTCTGCCAAGCAGCAACCAGTGTTATGGGATGGTTGCCCTGACTGGCTAAATGAGATGGGCCAGAAGCAGATGGGAGAGGCCTGGGCAGCAGAAAGAGCCGCGCTAAATAAACCTGCAAAGCGTTTTATACGTACTAATACTTTAAAATGTACGCGCGAAGAGCTCGCCAATTCATTGCGTAAAGAAGGTGTACAAACGGTTAATGTTGAGGGGGTTGATACCGCTTTAGAGGTGACGTCTGATTCTGCACTGTTTAGAACCGAAACGTTTAAAAAAGGTTGGTTTGAGCAGCAAGATGCGGGTTCACAGCTAGTTGCGTTAGCACTTGATGCAAAACCTGGTATGCGAGTTGTTGATGCTTGCGCAGGCGCTGGTGGTAAGACATTATCTATATCTGCACAGATGCAAGGTAAGGGACGATTACTGGCTATGGACGTAGAACAGTGGAAACTCGATAACCTAAAGCAACGTGCACGCAGGGCTGGTGCTCATAACGTTGAAACTCGAATTATTGCCAGTAGTAAAACCATTAAACGCTTAAAGCTGACCGCAGATAGAGTGTTATTAGATGTGCCATGTTCTGGTCTGGGGGTTTTGAAGCGTAATCCCGATGCAAAGTGGCGTGATACCCCAGAGCGTTTACCGGTACTTGTAGAACTTCAAAAGCATATTCTACAAAGTTATAGCCGTATGGTAAAAGTGGGTGGCATGTTAGTTTATGCGACCTGTTCTATTATGCCTGAGGAAAATCGCGATCAAGTGGATGCCTTTCTTGCCGAAAATAAGCATTTTAGATTCATCGAAGATGAGACTATTAGTCCGGCTAAAACCGGTTTTGACGGTTTCTATTTAGCAAAGCTTGAGCGTATTGCAGAGGCTTAATGATCAGCCGGGTACAGTAATACAAAAAAGAGCACTTACGTGCTCTTTTTTGTGGAGTGATGTTTTAGCAACGCCAACGTTCATTTATCGAATGGATAACGCTTGTATGCAAAATGCTTAAGTTAGCCGTCTTAATACATTAACAATCTAGCTGGTTACTTGTTTTGTCATCCATATGGTTTTAGACAGCTTATTCACCATTTAGCGTAATAAGGATTCGTCTACTTCCCCCATTATCTCGATGTTCACCTAAATATACACCTTGCCAAGTCCCCAAATTAAATCGACCATTTGTTACTGGAATCGTCACCGAAACCCCTAAAAGGCTAGCTTTAAGGTGGGCTGGCATATCGTCATCCCCTTCATAAGTATGAGTGTAATAAGGCGCATTTTCTGGAGCTAATCGATTGATATATGATTCGAAATCCAATCTTACACTAGGATCTGCGTTTTCATTAAGAGTGAGAGATGCTGAGGTATGTTGAAGTAAAATATGTATAACTCCAATTTTGATGTGTGATAGCTCGGAAATTAATCGCTCTAACTCCTGAGTGATCAAATGAAAACCGCGAGGTCGAGCTTGTAGGTTGATTTGTTTTTGTAGCCACATAACGATAGTTCTTTGTAGACAGTTATGCCGTTAATTCCCTTCGGTATAAGAGTAAGAAAAAAGCCCTAGACATCAGTCAGGGCTTTTTTCTTTATGGTTAAGTGTCCATTAATTTACTCAACGAGTTAATTTTAATTAGTTTTGCTCTAACTCTAATTGCATAAGCATCATATCCTCGCCGTCGAGCACTGTGGTATCTGCACTTTGGCAATGACTACAAATCACATTACGCAGTTTGTGCTCTGTTTTACTACCACATGCGGCACAGCTGATGACTAAAGGCTGTATATTTATCACAAGAGAAGCATCATGGCATATACCTTCTAGCTTAAAGGTGTCAAATGCTGTTTTAAGTAGTGCAGGTTCAACCCCGCTTAAGATCCCGAGCTTTATCACAACTTGAGTCACTTTAGAGGCCTGATTAGCACTAGCATACTGCTCACACTGTTCAATTAACGCAGTAACGATTGAATACTCATGCACTAGCAGATCCTCGGAAGTAGTTCACCCTGAGGTAAGTCAAGATAACGCCTGCTGCCCCAAGGTGTATTGAGCACTACTTTTCCTAATCTTTGTTCTGTTACTTGCCCAATCACCGCCGCTTGTTCACAGTGACAAAAGCGTTTCATTATCTCCAACGTGGCATCAGCACTCTCTTTTGGTACTGCGAGAATAAAGGTGCCTTCATTAGCGAGATCAAATGGCTCAAAGCCGTAAAGTTCACAAAGACCTTTGACCTCGTCGCTTACTGGAATCGCTTCTTCAACTACATTGATGCCAACATTCGATGCGCTAGCCCATTCATTTAGTACAGCAGAAAGGCCGCCTCTGGTTGCGTCTCGCATCGCATGTATTTCGATATTTGCGGCAATGAGTTGCTCAACTATCGGCCAAAGCGTTGCACAATCACTGGTTAATGCAGACTCAAGTGACAAACCTTCTCTTGCCATTAGAATTGCTGCGCCGTGACGACCAATGTCGCGAGACACAATGATTGCATCATCTGCTTTTAGGTTCTTTACTGATATACCGTTATGTAAAATACGGCCAACGCCTGTGGTATTAATAAAAACTCCGTCAGCACAGCCTTTTGGCACGACTTTGGTGTCACCGCAGACAATCCGTGCTCCTGAGTTTTTAAGTTCTGTGGCCATACTGCTGACAATTGTTTTCAAGTGGCTAATTTCAAAGCCTTCTTCAATAATAAAGCTACAACTTAAGTATTGTGGCTCCGCGCCCATCATCGCCAAATCATTAACGGTACCTGCGATTGATAATTTACCAATATCGCCACCAGCAAAGAATAGTGGCGATACAGTAAAGGAGTCGGTGGTAAAGGCTATTTTTCCATTAACATTCAGTACGGCAGCATCTTCCTCGCTGCGTAATATCGGGTTGTCGAAGGCTTTAAAGAATAGGTCAATAATTAAACGGCTCATCTCTTTGCCACCACCACCGTGGCTGAGCTGTACTCGCTTCTTGCTATTTAATTCGCTCATTAAATGACTCCATTATATCGATAATACGCATTACAAGCACCTTCAGAGCTGACCATACAACTACCTAGTGGCGTCTCGGGGCTACACCCTCGGCCAAAGACTTTACAGTCTTTGGGTTTACACAGTCCTCTCAAAATATCACCACACTGGCAAGCTTTATGATCGTCTATTTCTTGAGTCGGTAATTGTTTAGCGTAAATTCGCTCGGCATCTCTATGAGCAAATTCTTCTTTTAACATGAGCGCAGAGTCAGCAATCGGCCCAAGTCCTCGCCACCGAAAGTGTGGCCTAAGCGTTAAGTAGTGATTAACCATAGCTTGCGCGGTTAGATTGCCGTCTTCAGAAACAGAGCGGCTATATTGGTTTTCAAGTGTTGCACTAGAGGCTACTTTCTGGCGAACAATCATTAAGATAGATTGCATGATATCAACCGGTTCAAAGCCTGATATGACCAAAGGAGTGTGGTAATTATCCACCGTAGGACGATAAACCTTTGCACCGCTGATAACGCTAACATGAGCTGGGCCAATGAATGCGTTAACCTTAACGTTGGGATCCGCCATTACGGCATCAATGGCTGGTGGCACAAGTACGTGATTAATATGAAAGAGCAGGTTATTAATATGTCGTTTTTCTGCTTGGTCAATCAGTACCGCAGTCATTGGTGTAGAGGTTTCAAAACCAATGGCGAAAAATATCACTGTTTTATCTGGATTCGTCGTCGCGATGGTTAAGGTATCTAAAGGGTCATAAATAGGTCTAATATCACAACCTTTGGCTCTGAACTCCGCCAGACTTCCCTGTGAACCAGGAACGCGGATCATATCTCCTAGTGTCACGAGAATGGTGTTAGGTAGGCTAGCCAGCGCCGCCGCATGGTCAATCCGCTCTTTAGGCATAATGCACACTGGGCAGCCTGGACCATGGATAAATTCAATATTATCAGGCAGTAATTGATTTAGGCCATATTTCATGATGGTGTGGGTATGGCCACCACATACTTCCATGATATTGATCTTGCCTTCAACCTGAATGGCTAATGAGGCGATTTCTGTGGCAAGGGAACGGATGATATCTGGGTCTCTGAAACCTTGGTAAAGATCGTTTAAGGCAATCATTAAGACTCCTTAGCTTCTTGTTCTAGCTTTTCAACAATCTCTTGATATAACGCTAAACTTTCCATGGCATCAGCTTTGTCAATCTTGTTCATAACAAAACCGATGTGAATAAGTACATAATCTCCAATGTTAAGCGGCTCTGCAATAAGATGGCTGCTGACTTTTCGTTTAACACCCATCGTATCGACAGTGACCGCATGCTCATCTTGATGGATCGATACAATCATAGAAGGGATAGAAAGACACATTAGGCTGCCACTCCTGTATGTTTTGCAAGCCAAGCTGTCACTTGATTGAGTGATTGCGGGTCTTTAACTGACACTTCCATTAACTCGACATTTGGATTGAGCTTTTTAAGCTGAGAGCGTGCTTCATCAATACTAAAATCAAAGTAAGGCAGTAGATCTGATTTAGTGATGAGCACAAGATCGGCCCGGCGAAACATTACCGGATATTTTTCTATTTTGTCATCACCTTCCGGTACTGATAGTAGAACGATGTTTTTGTGGGTGCCGACATCATAGCTCGCTGGACAGACGAGGTTACCGACGTTCTCAACAAAGCAGATATCCAGAGGGTCTAAATTTATATGGTGAAGGGCACTATGGACCATAAATGCGTCTAGGTGGCAGGCTGCGCCAGTTTGGATCTGATAAGCCTCAATACCTTTAGCTTTGAGTCTATCGGCATCTCTAGATGTTTCTAAATCACCCTCAATGACCGCATATTTAAGGTAAGTATGTTCATGTAAATGTTCAAGAAGCGTGGTTTTTCCACTTCCAGGGCTACTCATTATGTTAAAAGCTGCCACTCCTTTGGCATCGAAGTGATCGCGATTATGCTGAGCTTCAATATCATTCTTATCCAAGATTTTGTGGATAACAGACAGTGTTGTTTTATCATTAAGTTGCGGATTACTTGCGATATTATCGTCAACTTTAGAGTGCGAATGATCCGATGTTAAAAGGTGATCGTGACGGGTGATAGAACAGCCACAGTCTTGGCACATAGGTAACTCCGTTTATTGGTATGTTGTCTCATTGTCGGTTACGCATGGCTAATCGACCTTGATGTAAATCAGCTTTGCTTCTATTTATTTGTGATGTTGCTCGCATTTTCTCTAGGGGTGTGAATAGCGTGCCATAACTGGCCGAGGGAGATCCCCCCATCATTAATTGGGACGTTGTGGCTTGAAAGTAGGAGGTTTCCCTGTGCGGTTAACCGTTTCTCGCAACGCTCAAGCAGATAACGGTTTTGAAATACCCCGCCACAAAGTACGATAGGAGTATCGAGGTAGCCTTTAGCGTATGTACATACCCAATGGCATAAGGTGTCCATGAAAGTCTTTGCAATTAACCCTATGCGCTGCTGATTAAGGGGCGAATGTGTCACTGCGATAACAATCTGTTGCAACAGAGCTGCGCTATCCCAGAGTGAAGTAGATTGTTCAATATTTTTCAACCCTGTATTTAAGCCAGTATAATTCGAGCCTGCATTAATCAAGTCAGTATTGGTCGTCACACTGTTGGCAGCCGTTTCGATTAGCATTCCAGCCTGGCCTTCATACTGTATATGTGTAACTAGCCCGAGTGCCACGGCCACTGCATCAAATAGCCGTCCTACTGAAGAGGTCCTAATACAGCTGTTTGTCTGCCATATCTTAACTAAATTATTAAATGTTGCAGGAGGTAGTGCATTTATTGCTGGAATATTGAGGTTTATAATCTCTTGCGATGAATATTTTTCAAGTAAGATTGCCAGTAAAACTCTTACTGGTTGCTTGATAGCCTGTTCACCTCCAATAAGCGCAAAGCTTTTAACGCTGTTGATACGTTGATACTGATTAATATTACAATGCAGCACTTCTCCGCCCCATAAAGTATTGTCATCACCTAAACCTGTTCCATCAAAGCTAAAGCCTAGCACCGGCGTTGTGAGCTTATTGGCAGCCATTACGCTTAACACGTGAGCATAGTGGTGTTGCAATGAGCTTGTTTTGTTTATGGCTTGCGACAAAGCCCATCGACTGGTGGTGTAATCAGGGTGGCTATCGTGGACTAATTGGCTGGGAATAAATCCGTATAATCGAGAGAAGGTATCGAGGGTGTGGTGAAAGTATTCTTCAGCTTCTATCGATACCAGATCGCCGATGTGAGGGCTAAGAAACAGGTTGTGATTAAAGCCAAAGCAAATCGTGTTTTTTTGCTGAGCTCCAAGTGCAAGAATGCTTTCTGTTAGAGGTTGATCACTATAAAAAGAAAGTGGAGCATAGCCTCTTGCTAAGCGAAGCACTTGTTGTTTGTCATTTATCAACTGTACCACGCTATCGTCACAGCCATTTAAGATAGGCCTGTTGTGATCTAAAATATTATCCACAACATGGGCAAGTTTACTCTTAATGGCTTCGCTATCTGTAATGATTGGTTCACCAGCAAGGTTTGCACTTGTCATGACTAAAGGCCGCCTAACACCAGTGAGTAATAATTGGTGTACAGGGGTATAGGGTAGAAATATTCCGAGCCTGTCTATATCTGGTGCAACTAGGTCACTAAGTTCTGTACAAGGACTGTTTTGGCTATTGAATGATTGATTATCTATTGTTCGACTAGCTGTTAGGTGGCTATCAATTAATTGTTTATCTAATTGTTGTCTATCTAGTGCTAACTTGTCGAATGGCTGTGTAGACTCAGCAACGGACAGAACACGATTGTTAGTAGATAGTTTAGTCGTTAGGTCTGCACTTTGATTAGTAGCTGGATTAGTCGTGATTTTACGCATCAGTGTAATAGGGCGCTGAGCGCTGCATAGCGTTTGCCATTCAGCTGCACTCCCCGTGACTAGCTTGGCTGCAGCTTCAATATCTTCAACCATAACGGCAAAAGGTTTCGCTGGTCGAGTCTTTCGCTGGCGTAATAGGCTAACACTGTTGTGATTTGTAGCATCGCAGACCAGATGAAACCCACCGATCCCTTTAATGGCTAATATCTTGCCTGCAATCAGTGCATTAATCGCATCTTCCAGTGCGCGTTCTTTAGTGCTTTGCACCGTTAGATCGTTTGTTTTAAAACTTAACTGTGGTCCGCACTGAGGGCAGCTGACGGGTTGCGCATGGTAGCGCCTGTCCATAGGGTCCAAATATGCACGTTTACACGCTTCGCACATGTAAAAATCTGCCATTGCCGTCTTGGATCTATCATAGGGCAAGGCGTTGATCAGTGAATATCTAGGTCCACAATTAGTACAATTGGTGAACGGGTATCGATAATGGCGATTATTGGGAGCGGCGATTTCATCAAAGCAGTCTTTGCAAGTGCATATATCTGCTGGCACGGCAACGGCAGCTGAGCTCTCTTTTTCACTATGGACAATATTAAAGTCATTACATGTATCGATAGTTGTCATTGAAGTGACAAGGATATTGTCGATACGTGCGAGGGCGGGCGGTTGATCTCGAAAGGCGGCTTCGAACTTAACCAGGTCAATAGGGCGCCCCTGCGCTTCAATTGTGACGCCTTCACTGTTATTGAGCACGCTACCGGTTAAGTTCAGTTCATGAGCTAAACGGTAAACATAGGGGCGAAAACCGACGCCTTGAACGATGCCGGTGATCTTTATGTGTAAACGATTTTTGCTCAGATTCTTGGTCATAGATCCTGTCACAGGTATTTTTATGAGTACTGTTTATGAGTCGTCACTATAAGTACTTATTATAAATGGCTAATATTATCCATGTTAGCCAGTGCTATTATTCAGTCTTGTTTTGCAGTCATGATATGTGTACTTAGTGTCTACGCTGTTTAAGGTACAAAGCACCAGCAGCAAGGTTTAGTCCATCAAGATCCATTAGCGTATTAGTATTGAGATTAAAGTTTTTACCCAGTCGTAGAGCGACCCTTTCGGCCAAAACTTCATTGGCAAAACTACTGCCTGCGATCACCACTGACTTAATGCTGATATTTTGATCTAAGTGCTCAATCCAATTACAAATATAATCAGCAAAAGAATCGTGCATACCAAAAGCGAGTTTATCGATATTATCCGCTTCAGCGAGCCTAAAGCTGATAATCGTGCCCAGTGTCTTGCACCAGTTTAAACTCCTAAATGCTTCGCCTCTGGTTAGAGGAAAATCAATTCTAGGCGCATTTGCTCCCTTGTGGCACATAGCGCGAGCAACGACAAAGTCACAAAGTGCTGTTTTAGTTAAAAGAGCCGTTTTGCTTAATGGCGCACTGTGACTTGGCTGAGTTGCTTGTATTTGACTTGCTGCGCCAAGAAAAACGGCAGCAATGGCCCATAAAGACTCAATATTGTTGGTAGGCTTGGTAAGTTTTAACGATAACAGTTTCAAGTAATCATCAGGGTACTTCGTTTTGAATTTATCCAATAAGGGCTTTTGCGGTGATAACTCAAGCTGATGCACTATGTCGTAGCCGTTGTCAGGCATGCTTGGAAATTCAAAAAATAATTCAAGCTGTTGTTTGCCATCTAAAGAAACTATTTGACTCGTACTTGTTTGACTAAAAAACAAAGCAGCCACGCACTTAGGTTTTTTCTCAGAGATGGTCGCGCTATGAAGTGCACAACTAGCAGCACTACTTACCGCTGTAATTGCATTGTCTTTATTTGTTTCGCATTCATTAATGTTGGTTAGATTAATGCTGGGGTGATTAGAGCTGATTTCAATCTGTTTATCACGCCAAAGAGCTTTGTAATGACCAGCCACGGCATCATCATGTAAAGGTTGACGCACTGCATCAAAAATTTGTGCGTGGTTTGATGCTGGTGTTTGAATAAGCGACCATTTTGCTTCAACCATGGCAATCTTGGGATGAGTGCTGTTAGCGATATAAAGGTAATCGACACCTTGTTGTCTAAGAATTTCGCAGATAACCAACAATAAGCGTGAGTTTGCAAAACTGATTTCATATAAGGGTTGGTTTAGTCGAGGGTGGTTGTGGATAGGTCGCGCTTTAATCAATGGTTTTTCGATACTTGAGAGTGCAAGTATTTGGCTATCGTTAACACAAAAATGTGCATGTAGATTATTTGGGTTGCAGATCACCAATTGTTGGCGAGTGTCTAACGGCGCATTTGCGATAGGATTAAAACTAATAATAGGGCCTGCACCAATACTTTCGATAATACTAGCGCCAATACTCTTGCTAATGTTATCGCCAACATTATTGTTAATATAATCGCCCATGCTAGCGTGGGGCAGTGCTATTGCACCTAGCATATCAAGTTTTTTCACTAAGGCTTTAGCATCACTTAAAGAAACTGCTTGCTGGACAGGAGAGATCCGGGTGTGAGCCTGACAACAGGGGCAATTAAATCCAATGTTTCCAAAGTGTGCAGCTTGGTTATCGCCAAACTGAGGTTGGCAATGCTGACAATACTCAAGTTCAAGTTTTGCCGCTGGAAGGAGTTTTTTAGTGCCAACAGGGCTGTCAATTACAATGATTTGAGGCTTTACAAGCCACGCTGAAATCAAGAAGTCTTGAGCGATGGCATCGGCTAGTTGTTCAAGTTGTGCCTGCTTACCTTGCGCCTCAATATAGTAAAGATTATCGTGTTTTCCTATGGTTACATCATATTGATCATTTTGTAGGTATTGATTACAGAGGTGCCCATAAAAGGGCACTTCTCGGGTACAATTAAACTCAAATCTAATATTCTTCATCTGAAGTTAAGCCACGTTTGTAGGAATCGGGAATAAGGCTGTTGATATCAATGTGTGCAATGCGTTGGTGAGTGAATCCTAGAGAGTCCATATGACGCATTAAGGTTTGTTCCATCAAAGGCACCGCAGCCTGGATCTGTGCCGTCAATCCAAGAGTCATAGGTTCAAGTACTGTGGGTGTTACACCTAACACAAAGGTTTTTGGTCTGTCGCCAACCATATCCATCATGATCAGGGTTTGTAGCATTTCAACTTCATGGGCACTGCCTTGCCAATCAATTTCAGGCGGTGCTTTATCAAAGTCGAAAAAATAGACTTCTCCTGGGGCAACACCGTTCGCGTTTACTGTATCAACGACGATGAGATAGTCATATTTACACAGTGTTGGAATGAGTCCTTGGGCAAGTGTTCCACCATCGAGTAAGTCGAGTTGATCTACGGGGTGGTGGAAACGATAGTTTTCTTGGATATAATTGACGAAATGTACGCCGATGCCCTCATCGGCGTACAGGACATTGCCAATACCAAGTAGCAATATCTTCATGTTTTCCTTTTATTTTTTCTTATGGTAATCGTAACCTGAGACAATAGAGTCGACAGAGTTATGCTTAAATCGAATGCCTGACCAAACTGCCATATACACGTGTATTACCACAAAGATGATAAATACCCAGGTAAGGTAGTGGTGCCAAATTCGTACTGGTGCTAATCCACCCATCAAAGCCGTTAACCAATTAGCCATTGGCGCAAGTAAACCACCTAGACCTTCGTGATATACATTGGCATATAAGACTAGGCCTGTAATGCTGATCAGCAATGCAACCACTGATATTGCAAAGTAAGTCACGAACTGCAGCGGACCATAAACCCCAGCTTTGTCTAAATGTCCCATCCAAAGGTAAGACTTAAGCTGAGTGATCCAGCTTTTTACACTCATGACATCTTTAAACGAACGACGCTCGATATCACTCTTACCAAAAAAGAACAGGTAAGCGCGCACTATTGTTATCGCGACTAACAAAAAGCCAAAGATCTGGTGAGCAGCACGAATATACCCTTGCACTAATATGTCAGAACTTTCTGGCGCGACTAAAAATGGCCAGGAAATATAAAAACCAGTGACAATGAGTACAAAAATGGCTAAGGCTCTTAGCCAGTGGAATATTCTTATCGCAGCACCAAAAATCAGTTCCCTTTGGTAGAGCGCAGATTGAGTTGCCATGTTATCCCCCTTGATTAGAATCCGTTGGGATCAATTTTAAATTCACCGAGGTTTTGCCCTTTGTAGTCCATGACATGCACTGCGCACGCCATACAAGGATCAAATGAGTGAATTATGCGGATAACCTCTAAAGGTTTGGTTGGATCTTCAAGCTGTAAGCCAATAAGCGAGGCTTCATACGGTCCCATTTTTCCTTCGGCATCAATGGGACCTGCATTCCAAGTCGTTGGTACTACCGCTTGATAGTTTTCAACTTTGCCATCTTTAATTCGGATCCAGTGACTGAGCATTCCTCGCGGCGCTTCGATCATGGCATGACCCACGTACTCTTTGCTTGAATCGATCTCCGGTTTCACGTAAGTCGTTTCATCTGACTGCATATTGGTTAACATGGCATCGAAGGTTTTAAGGCCTTCTTGTGCAACGATTACCGTTTGCAACATACGTGCTGCGGTGCGGCCGAGCGTTGTGAATAACGCTTCAACAGGCAAGCCCGTTGTTTCTAGTAAATCATTTACTGCATCGACGACAACGGGATTACCTCGAGCATAACTCACTAATAAACAGGCTAACGGTCCGACTTCAACTGGCTCGCCGTTATATCGTGGAGACTTAACCCAGGAGTATTTACCATCGCCATCAATTGTCGGCAATTTGCCATAGACAGTTTCTCTTTCAACAAAGCCGGTATAGTCAGGAATTGTAGTCCCATCGTATGGGTGCTGAGGCGCATCGGCTTTGTACCAAGCATGGGTAACATCTTCTTCTATTTGCTGAGGGTCTAAGTCGCTCACGTTAGCAAGATCGCCGTTCATGATAACGCCCTGATTAAACAGGTATTGACCGTCACCTAGTAAGAAGTCATCAGTCGCGAGGAAGTTTGTTATATTAACGCCACCTAGCACACTAGGTTCAGTACCAAAGGCCGCAGCGGCCATAACAATGTCCGCCTTGTATGCACGAATGATGAAATCATTAACGAACTCATGCTTCTGCTTCCACTCTTGTAAACGAGCTGGGCTCAGCATGTCACGTACAGAGGTGACGCCACCGACGACAACAGATTGTGGGTGAGGTGATTTCCCGCCAAATATGGCCAGCATCTCAGCGGCAACACGTTGAACTTCTAGCGCTTTAAGGTAGTGAGATAGGGCGATTAGATTCTGCTCTGGTGTAAACCTATAGGTACCGTTGCCCCAATATGCATTTGCAAAAGGCCCAAGCTTTCCTGTTTCAACAAGGCCTGCAACGCGCTCTTGTACGGCTCTGAGATCACCTTCGCCCGCTGCGATAGGATTCTCGGTATACTTTAACGCTTCTTGAGCTGCCAATGCTGGGTCTGCGCTCAGTGCTGAGACAACATCGACCCAATCTAAACCATGAAGGTGATAGAAATGGACAATATGGTCGTGCATGTACAGTGATGTTTGCATTAAGCTACGAAGATACTTTGCATTTAGCGGGATCTGCACGCCTAGTGCATTTTCAACGGCTTCAGTACCACAGCGATAATGTGAATAGGTACATACACCACAAATTCTCTGTACGATTAAGCCGACGTCCATAGGCGTGCGGCCTTTGAGGATCACCTCAATACCACGCCATAATGTAGATGATGACCACGCTTTGGTAATAACATTGTTTTCGTCGACTTCGACTTCGACTCGTAAGTGTCCTTCAATACGAGTGATTGGATCTATGACTACACGTTTGCTCATGATTATTCCTCTTCAGGTTTGGCAAAAATACTGGCTACAGCATGTGCGCCAATTCCGACAACAGTTGCACCTAAAATGACCGCACCTACAGTGTCTGCAGTGGCATCAAGGCTATGCAATTCTTGCCTTCCCAAGGGTTGTTCAAAGTCAGCCATTTCGTCCCAAAAGTTGGGCTCAGAGCAACCAATACAGCCGTGACCTGCAAGCACTGGCCAGCTCGTATGGTGATTAAATCTTTCTGTCGGACAGTTGTTGTAGGTGTATGGGCCTTTGCAGCCAACCTTATATAAGCAGTAGCCATCTTTAGCGCCTTGATCGCCAAACTCCTCAACAAACTCACCAGCATCAAATCGACCTCGACGTTCACAGTTATCATGTACTCGAGCGCCGTATGCCCACTTAGGACGATTGAACATATCAAGTGCAGGCAGCTTGCCAAACATAATGAAGTACATCAGTGTACCGACAATGTTCTTTTCACTTGGTGGACAACCACCTAAGTTGATGACGGTTCTATCAACCACTTCATAAACGCCTTTTGCCCCAGTAGGATTAGGGGCTGCGGCTTGAACGCCTCCAAAAGCTGCGCAGGTGCCGACAGAGATAATGGCGGCAGCGCCTTCTGCTGCTTCTTTAACAATGTGCATCCCAGTGTGGCCTTTACAACCAACCGTTAAATAAGCGCCATTATTTGCCGTCGGTATCGCACCTTCAACCGCCAGCAAGTAGTTACCTTTATAGGCCTCAAGTGCATGCTCAAGATTCTCTTCTGCTTGCCAACCAGCTGCAGCCATTAATGTTTCGTGGTATTCAAGAGAAACGTAATCGAAGATTAATGTATCTAAATTAGGGGTATCGGTTCGAATAAGAGATTCAGAACAGCCAGTACACTCAGCCATATGTAACCAAATGAGCGGCACTCTATCTGCCAGTTCTGCCGCTTCTGCTACTAAGGTACTAAAAGGCAGTGGCAGGGCGAGCATTGCTGTTACAGCTGCACTCCATTTCATGAAGTCACGGCGAGTGATGCCGTTTTGTTCCATTTTTTGCTGTAGCGTTTCACCATTTCGAGGCTCTAGCTTACGAAGTTGCTCTATTCGCGCCAAACCTTGTTGATAAAGGGCTTCATGTGTTTCCATGGTTAAACCTTTTTAATTTATAAGGAATGTGTTCAACGAAAACCAGTTTAGGCCACAAAAAGCGAGTTATTGTTGATGTGCGTCAAACTTTGCCGACCTTTGAGCCATACTACACAGACCAGTTTTGGCTCACTTGAGCTAGATCATTAAAATATAACTAATAGGGACAAAATGACCCGTAACGCCATGGCGTGTGATCTATGTCGCACTTATTCTTGATGCAATATCTGACAAGATATTAACAATCTGGCTGATTTTAAGTGATTGATTCATCTGTGGGAGCTTGTTTTTGCTGGAGGTTTGTCAACGAGTTGTTGCATTTGAGGGCTGTAAAGTGTCAGTGTAAGTCGACGATTTATTAGTAGAACATGTTTTAGTTGGCTGTGCGCTAGTAGAGTTTATTCCAGTGGTCTTTGATTCAGTCGACTTTATTTCGGTGGGCTATATTTTAGTTGGCTTTGATTTGTTTTATCGGGTATCCGCGGTATTTTAGTTGACAGTAATGAATGAAAAATAAACAGGTATTTACATCGTAAAAAAGCCTCTCAAATGAGAGGCTTTTTTTTAAGCGTAAATCTGCGCTATTTTTTCTAAGCAGTTAGCTTAGAAGTTTGCAGACTTTGGAGAGCGTGGGAATGGGATCACGTCACGGATGTTAGAAACACCAGTAACATAAGAGACCAAACGCTCGAAACCTAGGCCGAATCCAGCATGAGGTACTGTGCCATAACGACGTAGGTCGCGATACCACCAGTAGTCTTCTTGGCTAAGTTCCATTTCAGCAAGGCGTGCATCAAGTACATCTAAACGTTCTTCACGCTGTGCACCACCGATGATTTCACCAATGCCAGGTGCTAATACGTCCATTGCAGCAACTGTTTTACCGTCGTCATTTAAACGCATGTAGAAGGCTTTAATGTCTTTCGGGTAGTTTTTAACAACAACAGGCGCTTTGAAGTGCTCTTCAGCAAGGTAGCGTTCGTGCTCTGAATGTAAGTCGATACCCCATTCAACGTTATACTCAAAGTCTTTGTCGCACGCTTTAAGAATTTCGATCGCATCAGTGTAATCGATTTGAGCAAAGTCGCTGCTTACAAATGCTTCTAAGCGCTCAATAGCTGTTTTCTCAACACGTTGAGCGAAGAACTCAAGATCATCACGGCGCTCTTCAAGAACGGCTTTAAAGCAATACTTAAGCATATCTTCAGCAAGCTTAGCGGCGTCATCTAGATTGGCGAAAGCCACTTCAGGTTCAACCATCCAAAATTCAGCTAAGTGACGGCTAGTATTTGAGTTCTCAGCACGGAATGTAGGACCAAAGGTATAAACCTTTGATAGTGCACACGCGTAAGTTTCAGCATTAAGCTGACCCGATACCGTTAGGAACGACTCTTTACCAAAGAAATCTTCGCCGTAATCAACTGTGCCTTTATCGTTACGAGGTAGGTTTTCAAGATCTAGAGTAGAAACACGGAACATCTCACCAGCACCTTCGGTATCAGAAGCTGTGATTAGTGGCGTTGATACCCAGATATAGCCTTGCTCGTTATAAAAGCGGTGGATAGCTTGTGATAAGCAGTTACGTACTCGTGCAACTGCACCAATAATGTTAGTGCGCGGACGTAGGTGTGCAAGCTCACGTAAATGCTCAATTGAGTGGCGCTTAGCAGCCATTGGGTATGTGTCTGGATCTTCAACCCAGCCAGCAACCTCAATGTTGGTCACTTGCATTTCAAACGCTTGACCTTTACCTGGAGACTCAACAACTTCACCTGTCATCACGACAGAGCAACCAGCAGTAAGCTTTAACACTTCGTTGGTGTAATTTTCTAGATTATTCGGCACAACACCCTGGATAGGGTCGAAACATGAACCGTCATAAACAGCTAGAAATGAGATCCCAGCTTTAGAATCGCGGCGGGATCTTACCCAACCACGCACTGTGATTTGCGAACCGATCGCAAAGTCACCTTTAAACACAGAAGCGACAGATGTAATGCTCATTGTTGCTTAGTTCTCCAACGAAACGTTTTTGTAAATAATTTGGAGGTTTATATTACCTGTATAAACGCTTTTCTCAAGTGGAAAGTAGGGTATCTTCGTACCTAAATTGTTATTCTGACGACAATCATGACAAAAACTAAGGATAGTAAGCATGAATAGAACAAAATTGTTTCAGTTTATCCTGTCGGCGCTATCGATTATCGGCTGGTCATTGGCGATTTATGCACTAATGATTTTTGATAAGGCTCGGCCTGATACGGCAATTGGATACTATCAAAGTCATGGTGCATCCGTACGATTTGAATGGGACCCGACACAAACGGTGCTCCTTGAGCATATTATTTGGGTCTGTGCGGCAGTGAGTTTTATCAATATGGGGTTTAACTTGTATATTTCACGTCAGAGCCATATTAGCTGGTGGGTAAACATCCCTTTGTTATTTTTGTGCTCGTTAGCGGCGGGTTTATACATTCGCTTTGTCGTGTAGAAGGTTACGGCTTTCATTTTAAACTGTTGTCGCTATGTTCTATTTAGATTTAATGCGCTATAGATGTTAGCAAGCTTTAGGTATAAAGAGCTTAAGATTTAGAATGTTTATCATGTCGAGAAGCTTAGAGAAGTCTAGATAAATGTAGCAAGCTTTAGGTTTTGAAGCATAGATGCAGCCTCTGTATAAAAATTAACGTTCCGCTCTGGTGCTAAGTTGCCGACAAAGGAGGTCGATCATCGCAGCAGTCGCTCCCCAAATAAAATGCTGCTTATAGGGAATAAAGTGAACAGGGTAGAGAATACCCTTACGGCTAAACCTTTGTGTATGGCGGTTATAAGCCTGCATTAAAAAAGTCAGCGGCACAGTGAAATACTCATCAACCTCCCCGGGATCAATAATAGGCGTAAATGTTTGTTTAACGATGCCGACAAAGGGGGTGATCTCAAAACCCGTAAAGGTTTTATGGGGCGGGAGAGCACCAATCACCTCCACATTGTTGCTGAGTAAACCAATCTCCTCTTCTGCCTCTCGTAATGCCGTTGCTTGATAGCTTGCATCTGATTGCTCAACTTTGCCGCCAGGAAAACTAATCTGCCCTGGGTGGGCGCGAAGGTGTGTGGGTCTACGGGTCAATATAAGCTCGAGTCGATTATTGACTTCATACAAGGCGATTAGTACCGCGGCTTGACGAAGGTCGTGATCTAACTCTATTAAATCAAGATCTGGTAAAGTATTAAGAGTGTACCTGAGCCTAAACTCCACCAGATCCATAATTTGTCCTTTACGATGACTCCTTAACGGAGTGTTAATATCCGACTTATTAACGGTTTAAGTTAGCAAGAACGGGCAATATACGGCTGATTTTATCAAAACTCTCCTGATACTCAGCATCGACCTCTGAATCAGCGACGATACCGCCTCCAGCCCAGCAATGCATTATTCCCTGAACACTGTTATAAGTCCCGTTATGAGGAGTCAGAGCCGTGGCATTGTCCCTTTGCGCAACTAAAGTGCGGATAGTGATGCTGGTATCCATAGTACCGTCTTGGCTTATATAGCCTATAGAACCACAATAGAGACTTCTCCTAGAGGGTTCAAGCTCTTCAATAATAGACATCGCTCTAATTTTTGGGGCGCCTGTTATCGAACCACCAGGAAAACAGGCCCTTAATAGATCGGTAGGATTGAGTTCGGGTTTAAGTCTCGCGGTAACGGTGCTAACAAGGTGATGAACTGCAGGAAAGCTTTCAACCTCAAATAAGTGAGGTACAGCAACACTGCCAGGGGTTGCTACTTTACCAATGTCATTACGAAGCAGATCGACAATCATTACATTCTCAGCCCGATCTTTTTCTGAAGCCTGTAGTTGAGCGGCAAGCTCATTATCACGGCGAGGATCAGCACTTCTTGGCAAGGTACCTTTAATCGGCTTGGTTTGAACCTCACCCTGTTTGTGCTGAATAAAACGCTCTGGAGAGATGGAAAGTAGTGCGTGGCTCTCTAAACGAATAAACGCTGAAAAGGGAGCACTATTACTCTCGCGCAATGCTTTATAAGCCTGCCATTCATTACCCGTATACAAGGCACTAAAACGTTGAGTTAGGTTAATTTGATAACAATCGCCACTAAGTAGATAGGCCTGCACCTGAGCGAATTTCTGTTTATATGCCTGTTCAGAAAGCTGATTACACCATTGGCCGTTAAGTTTAAAAGGCTCATTAATGATAGGGCTATCTTGCTGGTCTTTAAGTATACGACCTGTATGCTTTTGAATGGCTTTATTTAATGAACCGGTTGCAATTAGCTGATTTAATCTCAGTTCAAGTGCTTCTAAAGCGTGTTGCGATTGATAATGAACCAGTTGCCAGTTTTGGGTTTTATAGTCAAAAATCAGCGCCCAGTCGTAACACCCTAGATTCATTTCTGGTAGCGAAATATCGTTTTTCGCAATGTCGGGTAGGTTTTCAATGCACCGAGCAAGATCGTAACTAAAACTGCCCATCAGCCCGCCACTAAAGATGAAGGGACTGCGTTTTTGCGTAGGATAGTATTCTGTTAATAAATCATTTAATAGCACAAAAGGATCGTGACTCGATACAGATTGCATTACATTGATTACTGTCTGATTTATTGCTATCTGGTTTGTATCATCACTTACGTGGTGCTTATCAAACGCAAACAGCGGCTGTCTGTTCGTTGAGCGAGTAATAGTAGTTGATTGACCATGGTTTACTATGGTGGCTACAGGCTCGGCGCAGATCACATCGAATTTAGCATCAATGTGATTGGCATTCGCGGAGTCGAGTAAAATAGCCCAAGGTAAATCTGAAAAATACTCAAATAATTCAGTAGTGCTTAAATTCCAATCAAGACGCTTAGAAAAAACTGCATTTTGCGCCAATGTGTTCATCTATTAACCCTATCTAAAATGTGATGTTTAACTCAAAGTCGCGAAAGAGTATCATATTGCTTACACAAGTAATAAAAACAAAACACGTGAGCGTTAATGGTGACTGGAGTCATTCATACATCACAAAAGCTGATGTGATTTCAGCCGATTAAATAAGTGTCTGATAAAAAAGGAAGTGTCTGTGAGCAAAGAAGTCCCTGTAATCAAGCAAGCCGATCTCATTGAAAGCGTTGCTGATGCCCTACAATATATCTCTTATTATCACCCAAAAGATTTTATCGATGCGATGAACGATGCTTACGAACGTGAGCAAAGTGCAGCGGCTAAAGATGCAATCGCCCAAATTCTTATCAATTCTCGTATGTCTGCAGAAGGTAAACGTCCGCTTTGCCAAGATACCGGTATTGTGACATGTTTTGTCAAAATCGGTATGGGTGTGCAATGGGATAAAACGGACTTAACTGTTCAAGAAATGGTTGATGAGGGCGTACGCCGCGCGTATACCAATCCTGATAACCCGCTGCGTGCATCAATTGTTGCCGATCCTGCTGGTGGCCGTAAGAACACTAAAGACAATACACCGTCAGTTGTACACGTTGAAATGGTGCCTGGTAACCATGTTGATGTGGCCATTGCAGCCAAAGGCGGTGGCTCTGAAAATAAGTCCAAAATGGCGATGCTAAATCCGTCTGATGATATTGCCGCTTGGGTAGAGAAAACCCTTCCAACAATGGGAGCGGGTTGGTGTCCACCAGGTATGCTGGGTATCGGTATCGGTGGTACAGCAGAAAAAGCCGCGGTTATGGCAAAAGAGTCATTAATGGATCCTGTTGATATTCATGAACTACAGGCGCGCGGCGCCGAAACAACAGATGAAAAACTTCGTTTAGAGATTTTTGAACGCTCAAACAAGTTAGGTATTGGCGCGCAAGGGCTTGGCGGTGTGACGACGGTACTCGATATTAAGATTAAATCTGCGCCAACTCATGCGGCATCAAAACCTGTAGTGATGATCCCAAACTGCGCTGCAACTCGTCATGTTCATTTCCACTTAGATGGCACAGGTCCTGCTGAATTGACTCCCCCGTCACTAGCTGATTGGCCTGAAATTACCTGGGAAGTGGGCGAGAGTGTACGCCGTGTTGATTTAAACACTGTCACTCAAGCTGAAATGGAGCAGTGGCAGAGCGGTGATACTTTATTGCTTAACGGTAAGATGTTGACCGGTCGAGATGCGGCACATAAACGAATTCAAAGCTTAATTGAAAGCGGCGAAGGTCTGCCAGAAGGCGTCGATTTTAAAGGCAAGTTTATTTATTACGTTGGCCCTGTTGATCCTGTTGGCGATGAAGTTGTGGGTCCAGCTGGCCCAACTACTGCAACACGTATGGATAAGTTTACTGACCTGATGCTTGATAAAACGGGCCTAATGGGCATGATTGGTAAAGCTGAACGTGGTCCTGCAACCGTTGAATCGATTAAACAACATAAATCATGTTACTTAATGGCTGTAGGCGGCGCTGCTTACCTTGTTTCTAAGGCGATTAAGAAAGCGCGTGTTGTGGCGTTTGAAGACTTAGGTATGGAAGCGATTTATGAGTTTGACGTTAAAGATATGCCTGTAACGGTAGCTGTTGACTCTGAAGGCGTAAATGCACATGAAACTGGGCCTGCTATCTGGAAGGTCAAGTTAGAAGGCTAATGTTGAGTTAACACTCAACATTCGTCCGTGATGACAAACTAGAGGACATAAGTTGCGTTAACCACCTAGCGAATTGAGTCAGGTTAATAGTTTCTGACGGGTTATTCTAGTGGTGATAATGCGAGTGTATTTTTTTATATCCCCTTAATAATAATGGCTTAGGCGTATTGCTTAAGCCATTTATTTTGGCTAATGTGTCGGACATCTAGCAAAACATGCTGCCTAGTTTTAGTCGGCAAAATCAATCACAAATTGAACACTTACATCTTTTAACTATAAAAATAAGATTATAATGATGAAAAAAACTGCAATCATAATGGCGCTTGCGTCTGCAGGCATGGTTTTTAGCGCACAAGCCGCATCACCTACGCCTTTTACCGTTCAAGATTTAGTTAAAATGAATAAGCTGCATTCGGCGGCACTGTCAAATGACGGCACTAAAATTGTTTATGCCGTGAAAAATATTGATGCAGAAGGTAAGGCGACGACTGACCTTTATCTGCAAGATTTAAGCTCTACCACTGCTCAAGTAAAACAGTTAACCAGTGCAGCGGGTACCGAGCATAGCGTTACATTTGGTCCAAATGACAACAGCATTTACTTTTTAGCGGCACGTGATGGTTCAAGTCAGATCTATAAATTAGCACTCGATGGTGGTGAAGCCGTTCAGGTAACTGATTTTCCTCTCGATGTTGAAGGCTTTAAATTATCGCAAGATGGTCAGCAAGCTGTTGTAAACATGCGTGTGTTCCCTGAGTGTAAGGATCTTGCTTGTTCTAAAGATAAGTTCACAGCAGAAGCGGAGCGTGACACTACTGGGCGTGAATATAAGCAGCTTATGGTGCGTCACTGGGATACGTGGAGCGATCATTCAAGAAGCCACCTGTTTGTGGCCCAGTTAAATGGTGAGAATGTAAATGGTGAGAAAGTGTCAACAGCTGTAGATGTGACAGCCGGCCTCGATACTGAAACACCGCCGAAGCCGTTCTCTGGTATGGAAGAGGTTACATTTACACCTGATGGTAAGCACGTGGTTTACAGTGCAAAGGCACCAGGTAAAGATCAAGCTTGGATCACTAACTACGATTTATGGCAAGTGAGCGTTGCTGGTGGTGAGGCTAAGAACCTAACTGAAGCGAATAAGGCATGGGATGCACACCCTACGTATTCTGCTGATGGTCGTTATTTAGCGTATTTCGCCATGACAAAACCGGGTTTTGAAGCTGACCGTTACCGCATCATGCTGCGCGACACGGTAACAGGCCAAGAAAAAGAAGTTGCACCACTTTGGGATCGTAGCCCAAGCTCTTTGGCATTTGGTAAAGACAACAAGACGTTATACGTTACCGCACAAGATCTTGGTCAGGTATCAATCTTTGAAGTGAACACCCAATTTGGTGATGTTAAAACTATCTACAATGAAGGTAGTAACAGCATTGTGGGCGTGAATAACGACAAGATTATCTTTAGTCATAAATCACTCGTAGAGCCAGGCGATCTTTATACGATTAACCTTGATGGTCAAAACCTTAATCGTTTAACAGATGTCAATAAAGACAAACTCGCTGAGATTAAATTTGGTGAATACCAGCAATTTAGCTTTAAAGGCTGGAATAACGAAGAGGTTTACGGTTACTGGATTAAGCCTTCAAACTACAAGGCGGGTGAAAAATATCCTATCGCTTTCCTAGTCCACGGTGGTCCACAAGGGTCATTCGGTAACTCGTTCAGCAGTCGCTGGAATGCACAGTTATGGGCTGGTGCTGGTTATGGCGTAGTGATGATCGATTTCCATGGTTCTACGGGGTACGGTCAAGCGTTTACCGATTCAATTACTCAGGATTGGGGCGGCAAGCCGCTTGAAGATCTGCAAAAAGGCCTAGCAGCTGTCACTAAGCAGCAAAAATGGTTAGATGCTGATAACGCTTGTGCGCTAGGTGGTTCTTATGGCGGTTACATGATGAACTGGATCCAAGGTAACTGGAATGACGGCTTTAAGTGTCTAGTCAACCACGCTGGTTTGTTTGATATGCGTTCTATGTATTATGTTACCGAAGAGCTATGGTTCCCTGAGTTCGAGTTTGGCGGTACTTATGACAAGAACAAAGAGCTGTATGAGAAATTTAACCCAGTTAACTATGTCGAGAACTGGAAGACGCCAATGCTAGTGATCCACGGTGAAAAAGATTTCCGCGTACCGTATGGTCAAGGTCTTGCTGCTTTCACTTATATGCAGCGCAATGGTATTCCATCAGAACTATTAATTTACCCTGATGAAAACCACTGGATTTTGAATCCTGACAACCTTGAGCAATGGTACGCCAACGTATTGGGTTGGATGGACCGCTGGACAGAGAATAAGTAAGCCTCTAGCGGATTTTTGATAAACAAAAAGCCAGAATTTAATTCTGGCTTTTTGTTTGAAAGAATAACTTAAGAGCGGTTTCTAGCAGTCTTTATCATATACTCGAACGCTATAGTCACGTATTAGGGTTGGCGAGCTATATTCAACATGGCATTCAAACTTCCCAGCTGTTATATCACTGAGCTTTTCTTGCCACTTTATTGGAACAATAGCTGTTGCCGATATGTGTCTCGGTACACTGGTGAAAACAAACTCTGATGCGGGTAAGCCAAAAGCGATACGATAGTTTTGGTTGACGATGTCGCTAGAGGATAAGGGTGCTAATGGATAACCTAAACTGACATATAGCCGAGTCCCAGAAACATCGACAAAGTATTCACCCACCAATACGTCCCAGTTTTCATTGCCTCCACACTGGTAACTACAGCCTTTAAGTCGTTCAATGTTATCTATAGTGCTTTTACTGTAAACCAATTGATTTAGGGCACTGAGTTCTGCGGCAATACCTTGTAGCTGTGTAACTTGAGCATCACGGCTAAAATCGATAAATTTGCTGGTAGCAACAACGCTGATAATCCCCATAATAACGATGACGACCACCAACTCTATTAAGGTAAAGCCAGAATCTTTTGCTGGAAGGCAGGATTTTCGTGTCTGAAGCATCTTTTAAAGCTCAATATATGTAAAGCGCGCAAGGTTAACGATCAAACCTGCGGCTAACAAGTTACAAGTGATACATTGTGATACAAGTTCGTTGAAGTGTTAATGTGATCACGTTTTCAGTTGGCAATACTGGAGTGGATAGGCATGTGAGTCAGCTGCTAACAAGAGTTGCCATCACAGTTCTGGATGCCGTTGCTGTACATATGTTCAAGCTGTGTTTTAGTTTTTCTTTTGCCGCCGTATGTGCTGAATGTTGCTAGCGTATTCTTGAGTATAAATAGGAGTGAAATAAATTGATTGGCAAATAGATTTATCACATATATTTAACTATTACTAATCAAATAACAAGATATTAAGGTTCTATATTTTTGATTAAACTACTGATGTTGTGCCTGATAACAGCAAAAACCTTGATTAGGATCGCGTCAAAATAAAAAGGCCTGCTATCAGCAGGCCTTTCATAATTAGCTCATATTAGCAATCTAGTCCACTTCAAAAACTGATTGCCATAATGACAGCTTAGCTAAATTGGTTCATGGTGTTATCTTTACCCGATGCTTTCAGTGCCTGGTCGCCAGAGAAGTACTCTTTGTGATCATCACCCATATCAGAGCCAGCCATGTTTTGGTGTCTAACACAGGCGATACCTTGACGGATCTCCTTACGCTGTACGTTCGCCACATAACCTAGCATTCCTTGGTCACCAAAGTACTCTTTGGCTAAGTTGTCAGTTGAAAGCGCTGCAGTATGGTAAGTCGGTAGCGTAATCAAGTGATGGAAAATACCCGCTTCGCGAGCAGCATCTGACTGGAAGGTACGAATTTTCTCGTCGGCTTGTACCGCAAGCTCAGTATTGTCGTAATCAACGCTCATTAGCTTGTCACGGTCATAAGCTGATACGTCTTGTCCTGCATCGTTCATGCTATCGAATACCTGCTGACGGAAGTTTAGCGTCCAGTTAAACGAAGGTGAGTTGTTATAAACAAGTTTTGCATTCGGCACCGTCTCGCGGATCTTATTAACCATTGCACCGATTTGAGCTACATGAGGCTTCTCAGTTTCAATCCATAGCAGATCGGCACCATTTTGTAGCGAGGTAATACAATCAAGTACACAGCGCTCTTCACCTGTCCCTGCACGGAATTTAAATAATCCGTTAGGAAGACGTGCAGGCTTAACAAGCTTACCGTTTTGCTGGAATACAACGTCACCGTTGGCGAGATTAGCTGGATTAACCGCTTCAACTTCTAGGAAAGAGTTGTACTTATCACCTAAATCTCCAGCCTCACTTGTGACGGCAATCTTCTGGGTAAGACCTGCACCTAAAGAGTCGGTACGAGCAACGATCACGCCATCATCGATACCTAGTTCAAGGAATGCGTAACGAACGGCATTAATTTTAGCGAGAAATTCAACATGAGGCACGGTTACCTTGCCGTCTTGGTGGCCACATTGCTTCACGTCTGATACTTGGTTTTCTAATTGAATACAGCAGGCACCCGCCTCAATCATCTGCTTAGCCATCAGGTAAGTGGCTTCTTCGTTACCAAAACCTGCATCAATATCGGCGATGATCGGCACAACGTGAGTTTCAAAGTTATCAATTTTAGCTTGAATTGCTGCTTTATCACTTGCGTTAGCGGCGTCTAGTTGACGAAATAGGCCACCTAGTTCACGAGCGTCGGCTTGACGAAGGAAAGTGTATAGCTCTTTAATTAACGCAGCGACAGAGGTCTTTTCGTGCATAGACTGATCTGGCAATGGACCAAACTCGCTGCGAAGCGCTGCAACCATCCAGCCAGAAAGGTAAAGGTAACGACGCTTTGTCGTCAGTAGATGTTTTTTAATAGAAATCATTTTCTGCTGAGCAATAAATCCGTGCCAACAACCTAACGACTGAGTGTACTGCGATGAGTCCTTGTCGTAGTTTTCCATGTCTTCACGCATTATTTTTGCTGTGTACTTCGCAATATCTAAACCAGTTTGAAAACGATTTTGTAGACGCATACGGGCTACAGACTCAGGGTTAATTGCGTTCCAAGTACTACCTTCAGCATTAATCAAGGTAGCAGCTTCATCGATGTTTGATCTGTAATTTGTCATGTGTCTATTCCTTTAACAATATGATTAGCGGCGATTGATTACGTTGAAAATATTAGTTAGATTTGCTTAAATAAGTCTAATTTATAGTTTCTATTTTCGGTATTTATCTTATGAATATATCTCGTATTGATTTGAATTTATTAGTTTATTTGGATGTTTTACTACGTGAACGAAATGTTACAAGGGCGGCGGATCAGCTAGGAATAAGCCAACCAGCTATGAGTAATGGACTAAAAAGGTTACGAACGCTATTTGATGATCCGTTGCTCATACGTACAAGCCAAGGCATGACGCCAACTGAGCGAGCACAGGAGTTACAACCGACAATTAGTGAGCTGATTATTGGCTTAGAAAAAGCAGTTCAACCTAGAGCTGAATTTAATGCTGCAGAAAGTGAGCAAGTCTTTCGTGTGATGGCAAGTGACTACGCAGAAGCGACACTGATCCCGCCACTTATTGCTCGGCTTCGAACCGAAGCGCCAAATGTTATCTTAGATATTATGACTCCAAGTGACGTCAGCTTTCCCGATGTTGAACAAGGTCGAGTCGATATGGTGATTAACCGGTTTGACAGTATTCCTCAGTCATTTCATCAAAAAGTGCTCTGGAGTGATGACTTTAGTTGCCTGATTAGTAAAACAAATCCAGTACTCGACAAGTTTTCGCTAGACAGTTACTTAAAAGCTAATCATGTCTGGGTCAGTAAAACGGGTATGGGGGTTGGTGTAGGAATGGATCCCGGTGATGTGCAGCGCTTAGGTTGGGTTGATGAAGCATTAACTCGGATAGGGGTACAGAGAAGGATCACCGTATTTACTCGTCACTATCAAGCGGCCTGTTTGTTGGCAGAACAACAAGATTTGATCGCAACCATACCAAGTAAAATGGCAAAGCAACATGAGAATAATGACCGTGTTTGCATCGTGCCACCGCCCTTTATTATTCAGCCTATAGCGTTAACTATGGCCTGGAGCCCTTTATTACAGCACAACCCTGCACATAAGTGGATGCGCAAACTTATCACACAGACGGCAGACAGCTTTGGGCGAGGCAATTTGCTTTAAGACACTAAAGTACTTTACTGATGTTTTATTACACCAAAAGTGCATTTTAAATAACTTTGGTGAATAGTCAGAATAGAAACGATAAATTAGATAAATTAAGCTGTTCTAGTATAGGGTGAGTAATCATAGAGCGTGTTTCTTAATGCCCTGACAAGGTTTTGAGTAGGAATAACAATCCGCAGACACGGATAAAGGAAGCATTGAACTGGCCATATTGAACTGACAATAACTCATATACAGGGATAGATGGCCTGATAAATCAGAGAAAAAGGGCAAATTATGACAGCACGTATTCAAGTTGGCGGCCTACAAGTAGCGAAAGAACTTTGGGAGCTCGTAGATAAAGAGATCTGCCCCGGAACAGGGATCAACTCAACCAACTTCTGGAATAAATTTGAAGAGCTCGTCAATGATCTTGGCCCGATTAATCGTGCATTATTGGCTAAGCGAGAGCAGTTACAGTTACAGATTGATGAATGGCATCGCGGTCACTGTCATCACGAGCATGCAGACACACTTCAACAAACAAGCTCTACGATCTCTAATCCCAATACAGCACAAATATTCGCTGAATATAAAAGCTTTCTCTTTGACATTGGTTATTTGGTCGAAGAAGGCTGCCCTTTTAAAATTAGTACTGAAAATGTAGATCATGAGATCGCAAAACAAGCTGGACCACAGTTAGTTGTGCCGGTTAAAAATGCACGTTTTGCGTTAAATGCGGCCAATGCTCGTTGGGGAAGCTTATATGATGCACTTTATGGCACTGATGCCATTCCCCAGACCGCAGGGGCTGAGCTATCAAAGGACTATAATCCTGTGCGTGGCGCTAAGGTCATTTCATTTGCTAAGGCCCACTTAGATAACGCTGCACCTTTGGCCGTTAGCTCCCATAGCCTTGTGACTCAATATTTTATTGAAAATAACAGTCTACAAGCCAGGCTTGAGAATGGAACGCAAACAGGGCTTGCTAACCCTGAACGATTTGCTGGTTTCCAAGGAAATGAAGACAAGCCAACGGCTGTACTCATTGTGAATAATGGCCTGCATATCGAGATCCAAATAGACAGTAACCATCAGGTTGGAAAAACTGATTTAGCAGGGGTAAAAGATCTTTTAGTCGAAGCCGCTGTGACGACCATTATGGACTGTGAAGATTCAGTCGCTGCCGTTGATGCTGAGGATAAGGTTGAAATATACCGTAATTGGCTAGGTCTAATGCAAGGTAACCTTACGGCTACACTGAATAAAAATGGCCGTGAAATGGTTCGTCAATTAAATGATGACAGAGTTTATACCTCCGCCAGCGGTGAGCGCCTTACACTTCCTGGACGTAGTCTGTTGTTTGTTCGTAACGTCGGTCATCTTATGACAATAGATGCAGTGTTAGATAAGAACGGCGATGAAGTGCCAGAAGGCTTTTTAGACGGCATGGTGACAGTACTTGCAGCGATGCACGATCTTCAAGGCAATAACAACCAGCGAAGTAATAGCCGTAAGGGATCGGTAAATATCGTTAAACCCAAAATGCACGGCCCAGAAGAGGTGCAGTTTACCTGTGAGCTATTTACACGAATAGAAGATGCACTCAAGCTTTCTCGTAATACCATTAAAGTGGGAATTATGGACGAAGAGCGCCGAACAACTGTCAACCTTAAAGAATGCATACGAGCAGCATCTGAGCGAGTGGTGTTTATTAATACAGGCTTTTTAGATAGAACCGGCGATGAAATTCACACATCGATGCTGGCAGGGCCATTCGTTGCTAAATCCGTTATGAAGCAGCAAGCTTGGATCACAGCCTATGAGGATTGGAATGTTGATATTGGGCTTGAATGTGGCTTGCAAGGTCGGTCGCAGATTGGCAAAGGTATGTGGCCAATGCCAGATGAAATGGCGGCGATGTTAGATCAAAAAATAGGTCACCCAAAGGCGGGGGCGAACACTGCATGGGTTCCCTCGCCAAATGGCGCGGTATTGCACTCAACTCATTACCATCAAGTGAATGTGGCCGAGGTTCAAGAGCAGTTAAAACAACGCTCGCGCGCGAGCCTAGACGATTTGTTAACGATTCCCTTAATGGCTCCCGGCACAGCATTAAGTGCTGAGCAAAAGCAATTCGAACTGGATAATAATGCCCAGGGTATTCTAGGTTATGTTGTGCGCTGGATTGATCAGGGAGTGGGGTGCTCAAAGGTGCCTGATATCAATAATGTAGGTTTGATGGAAGATAGGGCTACTTTACGAATTTCATCACAGTACCTTGCTAACTGGCTACACCATGGCGTGTGTACTGAAGAAGAAGTGATGGCATCGCTTAAAAAGATGGCGCTGGTTGTTGATAAGCAAAATGCTAATGATCTTGCGTATATCAATATGGCACCCAATTTTGATGGCATTGCCTTTAAAGCAGCTTGTGACCTAATATTTAAAGGTACTGAACAGCCGTCAGGATACACAGAGCCGTTACTGCATGCCTATCGTAAGCAGGCTAAGTTAGCTCTAAAAAGTAGCAAATAAGTCAGCAAAAAATTAACCTATTTAAGCAGATGTTGGCCACTTTATAAGTGAGCTTAATAAATAGTTGTAACATAAAAGCCCTCAATCCTGATTGAGGGCTTTTATGATGAGTTATTAAGCGCTTAAGCTAACTTGATAGCTTAGTTTAATCGTCTGTGTAATCAGTACCATAATAACTAGCGAGCAATACTTGCTTAAGTTCGGCAATCAATGGGTAGCGCGGGTTTGCGCCGGTGCATTGGTCATCAAAGGCATCTTCTGCTAACTCGTCAAGTTTTGCGATAAAATCGGCTTCGTTGACGCCAGCTGCTTGGATCGAGCGTGGAATGCCAATCGTCTCCTTGAGCTCATCAATTTTTTTAAGCAGTGCCTCGACTTTTTCCTCATCACTAATGCCTTCGCCTGTAGCGCCTTCAAGTTTTAAATATTCTGCAATTTTTGCATAACGACAGAGTGCTTTAGGTCTGTCGTATTGACTAAACGCTGCCTGTTTCGTGGGTAAATCTGTTGCGTTAAAGCGGATCACATTGGTGATAAGTAACGCATTGGCTAAGCCATGGGCTAAATGGAACTCTGCACCTAGCTTGTGAGCCATAGAGTGGCAAATACCTAAAAAGGCATTGGCAAACGCAATTCCGGCAATGGTTGCACCATTATGTACTTTTTCGCGAGCCACTGGCGCATTTGCACCATGTTCATAGGCATCAGGCAGATACTTAAACAGTAAGTCTAGTGCTTGTAATGCTTGACCATCGCTATATTCGTTAGCCATTACACTCACGTATGCCTCTAATGCATGGGTCACCGCATCTATGCCACCAAAGGCCGTGAGTGACTTTGGCATATCCATTACCAGATTCGGATCAACGATTGCCATGTTTGGGGTTAACTCATAATCGGCAATCGGATACTTCATACCCGTTTTTTCATCTGTTACTACGGCAAAAGGAGTCACCTCAGAGCCTGTTCCAGATGTTGTTGGTATAGCAACCATTTTAGCTTTCTTACCCAATTTAGGAAATTTATAAATACGTTTTCTAATATCCATAAAGCGCAGTGCTAAGTCGGCAAAATCAACATCAGGATGTTCATACATTACCCAAATAATTTTAGCGGCGTCCATTGGCGAACCACCGCCTAAGGCGATAATGACGTCAGGTTGGAAGCTTTGAGCAACTTTGGCACCTTGTTTAACGATCTGCATGGTTGGGTCGGCCTCTACCTCGTAGAAGACTTCAGTTTCAACCCCTTGGCTTTTTAAAATCTTGATGGTCTCATCACAGTAACCGTTATTGAACAGGTATTTATCCGTTACAATAAGCGCACGTTTGTTATCGCTGAGCTCTTCTAGAGCGATAGGTAAGCTACCACGGCGGAAATAAATAGAAGAGGGAAGTTTGTGCCACAACATATTTTCAGCTCTCTTAGCGACCATTTTCTTATTGATTAAGTGGCTCGGGCCGACATTTTCTGAAATGGAGTTACCACCCCAAGAGCCACAACCTAAGGTTAACGATGGAGCGAGCTTGAAGTTATATAGATCGCCAATCCCGCCCTGTGAAGCTGGGGTATTGATTAAAATGCGCGCGGTTTTCATTCTAAAACCGAAGGCCTTAACTCTTTCGATTTGTGTATCTTGATCGGTATACAGACCCGATGTGTGCCCAATGCCCCCAAGGGTGACTAAGGCTTCAGCTTTATCCATTGCATCGTCAAAATCTGCTGCTCGGTACATAGCAAGTAGTGGTGATAGTTTTTCATGAGCAAAAGCTTCAGCTTCATCAATATCAGATACCTCACCAATGAGCACCTTAGTGGTGTGGTGCACCTCTATTGCAGCCATCTTGGCAATACTCGCGGCGCTTTGACCAACGATATCGGCATTTAGCACACCATTTTTTAAAATAACATCTTGCATAGCAGCAGTTTCTTCGGCATTTAATATATAACCGCCATGGCTTGCAAAACGCTCTTTAACCGCTTCGTAAACCTCATCTACAATGACAACCGCTTGCTCTGAAGCACAAACTACACCGTTATCGAAGGTCTTGGACATTAAAATAGAACTGACTGCACGTTTTATGTCAGCTGTCTCATCAATGACAATTGGCGTGTTACCTGCGCCGACACCAATAGCGGGTTTACCTGAAGAGTAGGCGGCTTTTACCATTCCTGGTCCGCCTGTCGCAAGAATAAGATTGATCTCTTTATGGGTCATCAATTGATTAGATAATGCCACGGATGGCTCATCTATCCAGCCAATAATATCTTTAGGTGCACCAGCAGCTACCGCAGCGTCTAATACAATACGTGCAGCTGTGGTTGTTGAATTTTTTGCTCTGGGATGCGGGGAGAAAATAATGCCGTTTCTAGTCTTAAGGCTGATCAGCGCCTTAAAAATGGCGGTAGAAGTTGGGTTTGTTGTTGGCACTATGCCGCAGATAATACCGACTGGCTCGGCAATGGTGATGGTTCCAAATGTAGGATCTTCTGATAGGATCCCGCAGGTCTTTTCATCTTTATATTTGTTATAGATATATTCTGAGGCAAAGTGGTTTTTAATCACTTTATCTTCAATGACTCCCATTTGAGTTTCACTTGCAGCCATCTTGGCAAGGGAGATCCGCGCATCTGCAGCGGCAAGGGCGGCGGCTCTGAAAATCTTATCGACTTGTTCCTGAGAGTAGTTAGCGAACGCCAGTTGCGCCGTTCGCACTTTATCTACTAGGAGGTTGAGTTCTTGCTCATTTGATACAGTCATAATCGCAATCCTGAAAAAATTTAGCCAAACCGTATTTGGCTAAACATTCTCCGGTGCTCTAAAATCCATTTGATGAAGAAAAATTACACGCAAAAGCACGGCTATGCCGTGATGAATGCCACAGTTTCGGGGCAATCTGTAATTTTACAACTAACTTAACCAACTCTTGTTGCGGTTTTGGGTCAGAGTTTTGAATAATTAATTAGAAAATTTTATTCAAAGTTGTGATTCAGGATAGAAAATCTCATTTTTTGTTTTTAGGGTCATGAGTTAGAGTAGCGCAACATTTTTTAGAACAGATAACGCCTTGGGCGCGTTGAGGATAAGACGTTGGATTTAACACTCTATGTTAAATTTTTTCTCGGCTTAGTCGCGATAATTAATCCATTTGGTTTATTACCGGTTTTTGTGAGCCTAACCAGTCATCAGACTGAAGTTGAACGTAATCAAACGGCCAAGGTTGCTAACTTCGCTGTTGTGGTGATTTTACTGGTAACGATATTTGCAGGGCAACACATACTAAATCTGTTTAGTATTTCGTTGTCAGCGTTTAGGATCGCAGGCGGTACGCTGATTGCCATCATTGCGATGTCGATGCTTCAAGGTAAATTGGGTGAAGTGAAACGGAACAAGGAAGAGGGACGAGAAGCCTCGGCTATGGACTCGGTCGCCGTCGTTCCATTAGCGCTGCCATTAATGGCTGGCCCTGGTGCGATCAGTTCTGTGATTGTTTCTTCTGCTGAGCATAGCAGCATAGAAAACCTTATCGGCATGTCAATTTCCATCATAGTGTTTGGTATATTGAGCTTTTTGCTGTTTAGAATGGCGCCGATAATTTTTAAATTACTCGGTAATACTGGCATTAACGTGATCACCCGTTTAATGGGCTTGATAATGTTGTCTATTGGTATTGAAGTGATAGCCGCAGGCGTTAAAGGTTTTTATCCTGGCTAATAACGAGCTAATAGATAGCTAAAGTTGCATAGGTATACTAAATGAAAGGCACTCGATGAGTGCCTTTCTTGTAAGTTTTAATCAATGAGCTAATCAACAACAAAATAGCAGGTTATGGTCGTAATTAGTAAGAGCATAAGCTAGGACTAAAACTCGCAATTAAGCTCCATCATAGAACCCGATTTTGGACTAAATAGGTGCTGATGCAATCTGGCGGCAAACTCGTCTGTCATGCCTGAAATATAGTCAGCTATCACTCTATGACTGTTTTCTCCTTGTTTTTCACTGGCAAGCCAACGTTCTTGGGTATTGAGTGGCAACAAGCGCTCTGGATCTGAAATAAAGGCTTCAAAGAGCTCCATCACAATCTGCTGTCCTTTATATTCAAGCATCTGGATCTCAGGCTTTCTAATCACATACTTAAATACAAACTGTTTTAGCACGTTAAGCGCAGCATCAAATGCTGGCTCTAATGCTGCATTATATTTTAATAAAGGCTCAGTAAATCCTTCGATTTCATTGATTGCTATTGCGGTGACAAAACCATTAACTAAGGTGCCAATTGCATCTTTACGTTGATGATGTTTAGCAGAGAATAAGCGTTGGCTTATTGTGGCAAACTCATTTTTTAGCCATGCATCTTCGCTATTACACAGCACTTGAGTGACGTCGTTGTTCCACTGATGTTCGCTGACAATGCCCATGACTATAGCATCTTCTAAATCGTGCACCGCGTAGGCAATATCGTCGGCTAGCTCCATGATTGAGCAATCAAGTGATTTATATCGGGTTCGTTTGTGCTGACCCTCGCTGACAGTATAGCTAGACAGAAATAACTGTTTGTCCTCTTTAGAAAGCGGTGCTAATACCCAATCTAAGATCTCTAGGTCATCATCAAAAATACCTTTTACGGGCGGCCACTGAGATGGCTTTAGTTGCCTAAAATGTTGGACAGATTCAATTGATTGTGCTCGACAAAGTTGTGAATAAGGCGCGGGATATTTTAAGATCCCAAGTAAGGTTCGCCTACAAAGGTTCATGCCGTAAAATTCGGTATAGGGTTCTAGGCGGGTTAATATTCTAAAAGTTTGTCCATTCCCTTCGAAGCCACCGTGGGCGCGCATCATATAGTTGAGGGCGACTTCACCTCCGTGTCCAAAAGGAGGGTGGCCAATATCGTGAGCTAAACATAAGGATTCGATTAAACTCATAGAATCGAGTAGAGGATTGAACTCAGGCTGTTTTTGCTTAAGCTGTGCCCTAATGCCAGTACCTATTTGAGACACCTCTAACGAATGTGTCAGCCGAGTACGATAAAAATCGTTCATGCCCACACCAAGTACTTGAGTTTTAGCTTGAAGTCGCCTAAAAGCGGCAGAGTGCAAGATCCGGGCACGATCACGCTGATAAGGACTACGATGATCATTGCGTCTAAGTTTATCTTCCCCTAAACGTCTTTCATTCCAAACCGAGTGTGTCATAGTCGAACCTCAAAAGGTGTTAAAGCAGTTTATTAATATCGTCGAGATCGAGAGTGAAGCTAGGAATAAAACATTCAACAAAGTATCTGACTGCAGGGTTAGGATCATTATTAATACTGTGTTCAAGTCTCTTTTGCGCGGTGTTGAACTCGGTATTTCCAGCGCGCTTTTCTTCAAGGCATTTAAGGTAGGCACACAAGGTATCAGCAGACTTCACCAGTGCTTTATATTGCGGATCGGCATACTCACTGGTGAGCAAGGCCTGATAATCACTTTTAAACTCATCTGGCACCATTTCAAGCAAACGGTGCTCAGCAATCGCTTCAATCTTTTTATATTCAGCTTCTATTTCTTTATTGAAATACTTAACGGGAGTTGGCAGATCGCCAGTTAATATTTCGCTGGCATCATGGAATATGGCGATGGTTGCAGCTTGGTATGGGTCAAACTTCCCATCAAATTTTTTGTTGCTAATTAAAGCAAGTGAATGCGCTACCATTGCGACCTGAAGAGAGTGTTCTTGAACATTTTCAGTTCTAATATTGTACATGAGTGGCCAGCGTTGAATTAATTTCATTCTAGCTAGGTGGGCAAATAAGTGGCTCATCGCATTCCTTGTAGGCATGTATACTTCAATGAATTCAGATTAGCATAGTTGTTATACAAAAAAACGACCCGAGGGTCGTTTTATCTATCTAGTTATTATAAATAATAATTTGATTAGCCACTTAGTCCACTTAGTCCACTTAGTCCACTTAGTCCACTTAGTCCACTTAGTCCACTTAGTCCACTTAGTTCACTTAGTTCACTTAGCTTAAGTGCTATTGCTTATAGTTTCCTAAAAAGTCGCCAAATTCCGACAGCGCCTTAGTTAACTCTTCTTTATGAGGCAGAAAAACGACGCGAACATGATCAGGCTCTGGATAGTTAAAGGCTGAACCTTGTACGAGTAAGATCTTGCGGTCTTTTAACAGGTCGAGAACCAAACGCTCATCATCACGTAAGTTAAACTTCTTTTGATCCAGCTTTGCAAAGGCATACAATGCGCCTTTAGGCGTTTTTACACTCACACCCGGAATCGAGTTAAGCATTTCAACACAGGCGTCACGTTGTACACGCAAGCGTCCGCCAGGTTGTACTAACTCCTGGATGCTTTGATAACCACCTAATGCTGTTTGAATCGCGTGCTGACTTGGTACGTTTGCGCATAGGCGCATAGATGCAAGCATATCCAAGCCTTCGATATAGCTCTTAGCCGATTTTAAGTTGCCTGTAAGCATCATCCAGCCTACGCGGAAACCTGCAGCACGATAAACTTTAGATAAACCGTTAAAAGTGACCGTTAAGATGTCGTCAGAGAGACTTGCTGCAGGAATATGTTCAGCTTCATCATATAGAATTTTGTCGTAGATCTCGTCAGCAAACAAAATCATATCGTTTTGGCGGCATAGTTCAATCACTTCAAGGATCAGTTCTCTTGAATAAACGGCGCCCGTTGGATTGTTCGGGTTGATAAGAACGATACCACGGGTTCTAGGCGTAATTTTACTCTTGATATCTTCAAGATCAGGGAACCAGTCAGACTCTTCATCACAGCGATAATGCTGCGCTTTACCACCAGAAAGGTGTACAGCAGCGGTCCATAGAGGGTAATCTGGTGACGGAACCAGTATTTCATCGCCACTATTAAGTAGGCCTTGCATCGCCATAACGATCAGTTCTGATACGCCATTACCGATATAGATGTCTTCGATATCAACACCGAAAATACCTTGAGACTGATAATGCTGCACAATCGCTTTACGTGCTGAGAATAGTCCTTTGGACTCGCAGTATCCTTGCGCACTTGGTAGGTTCAGAATAACATCACGAACGATCTCTTCAGGCGCTTCAAATCCAAATGGGGCAGGGTTGCCGATGTTAAGCTTTAGAATTCGATGACCTTCATCTTCTAGTCGACGGGCTTCTTTATGCACCGGACCGCGAATGTCATAACAAACAGAATCTAATTTATTGGATTTGATAATAGGGCGCATCTACACCTCGAAAATGCTGAAAATTTTAGCCAAACATACCTTTGACTTAGTTGCAGGCACAATAGCTAATTTCAATCGACAAATAAAGGATTAAATCACTAATTTAACGGCGTTAAAAAGTATATGATCTCAATTATCAGCTGCCGGATATTCATATTTAGATTTTTACACTGTTCCGGTGCCAATCTGGCAGTGCTAAGTTTGGTCTGTTCTACTACTAACACCATATAAAAACTAATTGATTAATTTGTTAACTTGATCGGACTTCAGTATGAGCAAACTCATTTCAGGACAAGACACAGCCAATAAAAAAGCCAGCGTATATACGCTGGCTTTTTTAAAGCAATGTTTAAAAACTTAAACGCGCTTTTTGAACTCGTTAGTACGAGTATCAATTTCAATCATGTCACCAGTTTTCACGAAATCAGCAACACTTAATGTACCGCCGCCAGTGATGGTAGCTGGCTTCATTACTTTACCTGAAGTATCACCACGAGCAGATGGCTCAGTGTAAGTCACTTCACGTACCACTGAAGTTGGTAGTTCAACTGAAATCGCTTTGCCTTCGTAGAAAGTAACTTGGCAATTTTCTTCCATACCGTCAACGATGTATGCTGCTGCATCGCCAAGGTTTTCTGCTTCAACGTCGTACTGGTTGTATTCAGCATCCATGAATACAAACATAGGGTCAGCAAAGTATGAATATGTACAATCTAGACGCTCTAGAATGATGTCTTCCATCTTGTCTTCACCTTTGAAGGTGCTTTCAGTAGAAGAGTCTTGTAGAACATGCTTAAGCTTTAATTTAACGATTGCAGCATTACGGCCAGAACGAGTTGTTTCAGTTTTTTGAACAACCCATGGGCTGCCATCTAACATGATCACGTTACCAGGACGGAGTTCATGAGCAGTTTTCATTACACTATTTCCTATTTTAGGTTTTTCTATTTAAACGTAGTATCTTAGCTATTTTTGACGAATTGAACTAGTCGAGAAACAAGATCTACATCATTTATTGCATCAATTGGCCATTGTTTAGCGTGCTGCAACAGTGGCAAACCGACTAAATTGATTTTTTGCCAGTAGCTAGCTGTTTGTTCTTGCTGTTCTTTATTAAAGGCAAGATTTAATGCTTTCCAGCTTATCGCTAATTCTGGCGGCAGATTATTACAGTAAAGCTGCATAAAGGCATCTAATTTTATTAGATGATAGTCATCTTCTTGTGCATATATGTGCCAAATGAAGGGTTTTGCGGCCCATTGGGCTCTTAAGAATGAATCTTCACCGCGCACAATATTAAAATCACAGCTCCAAAGTAACTTATCGTAACCTTCTTGATCTGTCATTGGCAAAATATGGATTACTAAATTCCCAAGCTTTATCTGCATTCCTGCACTGAGCTCTGCAATAGAGCAGGGGAGTATTGTTTGTAAGCTATTAAGGCTCCGCCCCTTAGGAAACAAAGCATGAATCGTTTGTTGGCTATCTTGCCATGTTTCACATAAAGCGAGTAACGCATCAGACTCATAGCTAAAAACGCTAACGACATTATCTTCAGGGCTTATGCCCCTAAGCCCGAGGCTTGCAAATAAATTGTGCCGATTTTGTGAGTCTTGCTGCCAAGCATCGCGCTGTTCAAACAGTTTATTTTCGCAAATGAGCCCACCAGTTTTAGCTGTGAATCCGGGGAAATAAAAGTATTTCTTCAATCCACTGGCTTGCATCGAAGGAAGTCCGTGACAGCCTTCTACCCAAGACTCTGCACTCAGGTATTCAAGATTAAGCCATAAAGGCGGTTTTGCTGCACTTGAATCGAGTTTGTATACCTGATGGATGGCGATTAAGTTGTTTTTAACAGACTCAGGCAATTCACACGCAAAGGCCTCAATAAGCACAGTACCGGCTTGATAAGAAATCGCTAATGGCTCAGACCACTGATTGATGGTGACACCAAAATGAACCTGGCTTATCAAGTTAGGATCGAGTGCGGGCAATATGTGTGAGAAGCTTTTTAAATCATCGACCCATAAGGTGATAGCAATAGGTTGCTCTGCAGACAATTGTTTTGCAAGTCGCCATGTGACGCCAATGTCACCATAATTATCAACGACCGCACAAAAGATATCCCAACGTTCTGGGCTATTTTGACTTGTCATATTACAAAACTCACTCTATCTGCTCAATGCGAGACGGTTAAATCGGCAATTGAGCCTTATTAATGAGACAAAAAAGCGGCATAATAATATGCCGCTTTTATAGAATTACGCTAAAAGTAAATGATTACCTTTAAGGTGTGATTCTTTAGTCTTCAAGCTCAGCTAAACACATCTCTTCATAGATCTGCTTAACCCATGCATCAACGCGCTCTTCTGTTAGTTCAGGCTGACGATCTTCGTCGATACCTAGACCTACAAAGTGCTTGTCGTCTGCTAAACCTTTTGATTCTTCGAAATCATAGCCTTCAGTTGGCCAATGGCCAATAACGACCGCGCCACGAGCTTCAACGATTTCGTTGACCATGCCCATAGCATCAAGGAAGTACTCTGCGTAATCTTCCTGATCGCCACAACCAAAGATTGCGACTAATTTGTCTTCGAAGTTGATTTGCTCAAGTTCAGGGAAAAAGTCGTCCCAGTCACATTGTGCTTCACCATAGTACCAAGTTGGAATGCCGAAAATGAGCAGATCGTAATCTGCAATTTGTTCCTTGGTACTTTTGGCAATATCTTTTACCTCAACCATTTTTTTACCCAGTTTCTTTTGGATAATCTTGGCTACGGCTTCGGTGTTGCCTGTATCAGACCCGAAAAAAAGACCTACAGTTGCCATTGTTGTTCCTTTAATATCTAGTTAACTATTAATGGTATGCGTGCATTTAAAAGTGGGTTAGTCACTAACCTGCTTTTGAAGTATAGATTCGATTAGTTGGCTACGGCTGATATTACTGGCCATAGCTTGTTCATTCAAGGCGTCGTACAAATCTTGTGACACCTTTAACTCTATTCGTTTTAATCCGTTTGCTCGATCACGCTGAATTTGGTTTCTTTTATTAATTTTAAGCTGTTGGTCCCGAGGCAAAGGATTGCTTCGAGGCCTACCACGTCGCTTTTCTGTTGCAAACAGATCAATGGTGGTTCTATCTGATGTTTCTTTTGCCATTGAGTTCGTATTTACCCGATGCCTGAGCTTTCCCAGGTCATCTGTATAATCCCTTTTGCAATAAACCCGGCGCAGCCGAGAAATAAAACTAGCCAAACAATGTTTCGCCCAAACGTCGGCACATTGCCTTGCTTGAGTACATCTCTAATGGCCATACCAATAAAAAAGAAAATGGCTGCAAAAAACAGGTTTAAGCCGAGAGCTTCAATCTGTTCCATATACTGCATCAACATTCGCCATTCCTTTCTAGGCTAAAAAAAGTTGCGCGAATATACCATATAAGTTTTCAAGCGGCTATATGCTTTACCGCTTTCTGTGGTGAAAAACAGCTTAACATTGTGTAATAAAATCTTTGACTATACGGTTAAAAATGCTGGCTTTTTGAGCGTGTAACCAATGACCCGTGCCTTCGATTGTTTTGGCTTTAACCGTTGGAAATTGTGACAGTATTGCTTGTCTGTGTTTAGCCGTCACATAATCTGAATCCCCTCCACGTATAAATAGACAAGGGCCTTGGTAGGAGAGATTAAAGGTTGGCCAATCAATAATATCGGCGTAACTGGCTTTTAAGCCGTCTAGGTTCATTTTCCATATAAAACCTTGCTCTGTGCGAGCAAGAGATTTTAATAAAAACTGCGCGGTACCCTCGTCAATATCACAAGATTGCATATGGGCGAGCGCTTGGCGTCTATCTTTAATCTCTGATAATGGCATGGATGCTAATGCAGTAAAGACTTTGTCATGGCGACTTTGGTAAGCTACCGGCGCGATATCTGCAACGACTAGCTGGCTAACACGCTCTGGGTAACTGAGTGCGGTTGCCATGGCTATTTTCCCCCCCATAGAATGTCCAATAAGAATCGCATCCTTGCAGTTAAGCTCATCAATCAAGTTAACCATGCTATCGGCTAGTGATTGATAACTCATATTGGCTACTTGGGGGCTGCTGCCGTGATTGAGTACATCAATGCGAACAACGGTAAAGTTTGCCTCGAGCTCTTTGCCCAAAGCCTTAAGGTTATCAAGATCACCAAATAAACCATGAATAAGGATAACTACGGGGCCTTGACCGCTTGTCACATAATGCATTGTCTTTCCACTTACTTGAATCGAATGGCGCAGATTGTGCCTTGGTTTACGCTAAAATCCAACAAAGAGCGCACATACCCGTGATTAACGCTTAAAAAGTAAACATTGTTTGTTTAGTAAATAGGATCTTTCTCCTCTGGATCGCAGTTTTCATTTAATGACGCTTTATCAAGGCTCTAAACCTCGCTACACTGGGCGGATAATTCGGGACAGTTATGCGATCTTTTTGCATTTTAGAACACCGATCCGCTTTTCTACTTAAGGAAGATAACCGTTATGAAATATATCGAAGTTGATGAAGAGCTTTATCGACACATCGCCAGCAAGACTGAACATATTGGCGAGAGCGCTTCGGATATTTTGCGCCGTATATTGGGATTACAAGTTGAATCAGTGGTTCAAGAAGCACCTGAAAAGATCAGTCATCCGAGTCTTGAGCACTCTTCACCTAAGCCAGTAAAGGTCGCTAAAGTAGCAACTAAGGCCGTTTCTGATTTTACCCGTTTGATCGATGTCGATGCGTTGGCAGCCCAAAAGGGCGCGGTAGGGCGTTTTCTATTTATTCTAGATACGGTTTATAGAGCATCAACGACACAATTTGAGCAGGTGTTACAAATTCAAGGGCGTGACCGCTTATACTTTGCGACGTCAAAAGATGCACTGTTAAAAGCCAGTAAATCAGCAAATCCAAAAGAGATAGGCCAAAGTGGTTTCTGGGTCACGACAAACAACAATACCGCTAAAAAGCGCACAATTCTTTCTGAAGTTTTGCTGCAGTTCGGTACGAATGAAGAGCAAGTGGCTCAAATTATAGAAAAAATTTAACGACATAAAGCGTTAACGTAAAATGTATAAGCTTGCTGTGACGACATTAAAAACACGGTAAATAAAGGAGAGGGTAATTGGCTACACACAAGAGAGCAGGATTGATTGCTGAGCAAAAGGATTTGGTCAATATCCCCAAACTCGTTAGCCTATATTATAGCTTAACGCCCGATGTGAGAGATGTAACTCAAAAAGTGACATTTGGTACCTCGGGTCATCGTGGAAGTGCGATGCAAAAAAGCTTTAATGAAGCACATATTGTTGCCATTGCTCAAGCAGTTGCTGATTATCGAAAGCAAGCCAATATCACGGGTAAGTTGATATTAGGTATTGATACACATGCCTTGTCACAACCCGCAGCCATGTCGGTTGTTGAAGTGTTAGTGGCTAACGAAGTTAGCGTTGTGGTTCATAAAAATGATGGTTTCACACCGACTCCAGTGGTGTCTCATGCGATTATTTGTGCCAACAATAATCCAGTAGACGGTTTAGTCGATGGCCTCATTGTAACGCCTTCCCATAATCCGCCTCAAGATGGTGGTATTAAATACAATCCTCCCCATGGTGGACCCGCTGAAGGCGAAATCACCACCTGGATTGAAGGCAGAGCCAACGAATATCTTGCTAAGCATTTAGCGGGCGTTAAGCGTACTCCATACAGCGCCGCGCTTGATAGTGGATATATAATAGAAGCCGACCTTATTTCACCTTATGTTGAAGACTTAAGTCAGGTCGTTGATATGCAGGCGATTGCAGATGCGAAACTCCGCTTGGGCGTCGACCCTCTCGGTGGCTCTGGGGTTCACTATTGGTCACCGATAGCAAAGCATTATGGTATCGACATCACAGTGCTTAACGACAAAGTCGACCCAAGTTTTAGCTTCATGCCTCTGGATAAAGACGGCAAGATCCGCATGGACTGCTCATCACCTTATGCAATGGCCGGTCTTTTAGAGCATAAAGATAATTTTGATCTTTGTTTAGGTAATGACCCTGACTTTGACCGTCATGGCATTGTCTGCCCTGGCAGTGGATTAATGAATCCCAATCATTTCCTTGCGGTTGCGATTGATTACCTAGTGACCCATCGACCTCATTGGACCGAACAGATGGTGATAGGTAAGACTTTAGTATCTAGTGCGATGATTGATAAAGTTTGTCAAATGCACAATAAACAGATGTCTGAAGTACCAGTAGGGTTTAAGTGGTTCGTTGAAGGCTTAGCCAATAGTGATTTTGCTTTTGGCGGTGAAGAAAGTGCTGGCGCAGCGTTTTTAAGAACAGATGGCAACACCTGGTGTACCGATAAAGATGGCTTTATTTTATGCTTGTTAGCGGCTGAAATTTTGGCTGTGACCGGTAAAACACCACAACAACGATACGATGAACTAGAAGCGCAGTTTGGTAAGAGTTTTTATCAACGCATCGATAGCCCTGTGAGCCTTGAAGACAAAGCTAAGTTTTCGAAGATTTCAGCAGATACGATTGCGGCGAATACCCTTGCCGGAGACGTTATCTTACAAAAGTTGACCCATGCACCGGGCAACGGCGCTGCTATTGGTGGTATTAAAGTTGTCACTGAAAAAGGCTGGTTTGCCGCTCGCCCATCGGGTACCGAAGCCTTATTTAAGCTTTATGGTGAAAGTTTTGTTAGCCAAGCCCATCTGGCTAAGCTGTTAGACGATGCGCAGCAGATTGTCGCTCAAGCATTAAAGTAACAAATACAGCAAAAAATATACTCATCAGTAATGACTAAAAAAGGCACCTTTCGGGTGCCTTTTACTGTTTATAAGCATTAGTGAGCATGTTGGGGTTAACGCCTTTGCTTCATTTGGCGTTGGGGCGATGACTAGTAGCTGATGTGGCAGCTCGGTAATTCGTTCTTAGCGAGGTAATTCTGATGGTACTCTTCGGCGTGATGAAACTGCTGGCAAGGGACGATTTCAGTTACCACGTGTCTCGCACCCCATTTTTGGCTTTTAATCAAAGCCAGTTTTGAGATCTCAGCCAGTTGTTTCTGCTGCTTATCGTGGAAAAAAACAGTACTTCGATACTGCGTTCCTATGTCTCCACCTTGTTGATTAAGGCTAGTTGGGTTATGGTTTTGCCAGAAAACATTGAGCAAATCATCAAACGACACAATGGCAGGATCGTATTTAACTTGTACGACTTCTGCATGACCGGTTGTGCCGGTTTTTACTTGCTGGTAGCGAGTGTATTGATCCTTACCGCCCATATAACCGCAAGTACAATCAATGACACCTTCGACTTCTCTAAAGAAATATTCAACTCCCCAAAAACAACCTGCGCCGAATGTTGCCAATGCCATAGTTTACCCCTTAGTGCAGCTCTCGAATGTTGATGACTTTGCCTAGTAGCCGTTTGGATGGCTAGATGTCTTTATCTTGTTTTATTTTTTTGGCTTATGCAAGCAGAAATTAGACTCGTTGATTATTAGTTATACTATCTCGATAAAATCTGTACCCGAATAGAGGGGCAAATATGCTATTATCCTTGGCAGAATCAGTTCAGAATGCCGTAGAAACAAATGCTTGTTGCTTAATGATTTCTCGGAATATAAAGCTGACGTACCAACAAATAAGGAGTAGTTTGTGTTTCACGAATTGAAACAGTCTAAGGACTTTTTAGCGCTTACCCTGGCACATCCACAATATTTACCAGAAACGTTCGAGTTTGAGCTTGATAATCAGATCCGAGTAGAAGTGTGGGACACGGGTGTTATCATGTTTGAGCCGATTAATGCTAAGCACACCAAAGATATTGTCTTATCTTGTGCGGTTCACGGCAACGAAACAGCTCCGATAGAACTGTGTAATGATCTCATGACACAACTACTGGGTGAGAACATCGCGCTAAAACAGCGAATACTATTTCTTATTGGTAATCCACCGGCTATCCATAACGGCACGCGCTTTATCGATGAAAATCTCAATCGATTATTTAATGGCGCGTACTCTCGTGGTGAGGGCTTGTGTAATCCTGAGCGGGTAAGAGCGCAAAAACTTGAGCATTATATCGATAAGTTTTTTGCCTCTCAATCAGGCGAACGCCACAGAATACATTATGACCTCCATACTGCAATTCGCCCCTCTAAACATGAAAAGTTTGCTATTTACCCTTATCGCGCCAACCGTAAATACAGTAAGCAACAGATCATGTTTCTCGAATCTTGCGGTGTAAATACTATTTTATTACACCACGAACCAACGACAACGTTCAGTTATTTCTCCTCTGAAAATTATCATGCCGACGCATTTACCATTGAACTGGGTAAGGTGTTTCCTATGGGGCAAAATGATATGACGCGCTTTATTGCGATGAAAGAGATGCTAACACTATTAATGACGGGCAAAGATCTACAGTTACCCGACTTTGATATGAAACGCTTAAATCTGTATCAAGTTTGCCGTTCGGTAAATAAACATTTTGATGATTTTGAATTTAGCTTCGCTAACGATGTTGAAAACTTTACTGCTTTTCCAAGAGGATACACCTTAGCGAAAGAGGGCGGCAAAGAAGTCAAAATCGAACAAGAGTTTGAATCGATTGTTTTTCCAAATGCAAAAGTACCTGTAGGGCAGCGGACGGTTTTGTGTTTAAAGCCTGCCGATGAAAGTCAATTGGACTAAATTCAAACTGAATAACTGTGCATGTAAACCAATATATACATGCACAGACATGCTTAGTTGTGGTTTCAATGATGGGAAGTGTTGAGAGTTAGTTTACGTTAACGTAATGTTCTTCCCGCGTATTAGAATAGCAAGGCGCCGTATTTAGTCGTTTAGCGGCACCAACAATAACAAGAGCACATTATGAGCAACGCAACAACGAATGCAGAAACAGTCCATCGCGTGAGCTTTCTTGATAAAGACTCACTGTCGATCCCGATTTTAAAAGTGTTACAAGCAGATGGTACCGCCTATGAAGGCGCCGTATTGCCTGTAATAGACGAAAAGCTAGCCAAACAGATCCATGATACTTGCGTATTTACCCGAGTATTAGACGAGCGTATGTTGGGCGCACAACGTCAAGGTAGAATTAGCTTCTATATGACTTGTACTGGTGAAGAGGCTTCTATTATTGGTAGCACAGCCGCCCTCGATGATGGCGACGTTATCTTAGCGCAATATCGTGAACATGCAGCGCTGCGTTACCGAGGTTTTACGACTGAACAATTTATGAACCAAATGTTCAGTAATGAGAAAGACTTTGGTAAAGGCCGTCAAATGCCAATCCATTACGGCAGCCAAGCACTTAACTATCAAACGATTTCTTCGCCGCTAGCAACTCAAATCCCCCAGGCAACAGGTGTGGCTTATAGCCTTAAAAGACAAGGTAAGCGTAATATTGCTATCTGTTACTTTGGTGAAGGTGCGGCTTCTGAAGGTGATTTCCATGCGGGCCTCAACATGGCTGCAGTGTTAAATTCTCCGGTTATTTTCTTTTGCCGTAACAATGGTTACGCAATTTCTACACCTACAGAAGAGCAGTTCAAAGGTAACGGTATCGCCAGTCGTGGCGTGGGTTACGGCATGCATACTATCCGTGTTGATGGTAACGATATGTTGGCCGTACTTGCGGCAACGCAACAAGCTCGTGCCTATGCATTAGAGCATAACGCGCCAGTACTTATTGAAGCTATGACCTATCGCTTGGGAGCACACTCTTCTTCAGATGATCCATCGGGTTACCGCTCTAAAGATGAAGAAGCAAAGTGGCAACAACACGATCCAGTAAAACGCTTCAAACTTTGGATGATCAATAAAGGCTGGATGAATGAGCAAGAAGATGCCGATCTGTATGTGAAATACCGTGAAGAGGTATTATCTGAACTCAAAGTGGCAGAAAAAATACCCACGCCTCATCTCGATAGCATCATCGAAGATGTTTACGATACGCCAACTCCTTTACTTAAAAAACAGTTAGCACAGCTGAAAGAACACGTTAAAAAATATCCAGAATCCTATCCAAAAAGCGCAGGGAGAGTATAAGCCGTGGCTCAAATGAATATGTTGCAAGCCATTAACCAAGCGCTGAGCTCGGAAATGGAATCAGATGAAACAATGACAGTGTTTGGCGAAGATGTCGGTCACTTTGGAGGGGTCTTTAGAGCAACCTCTGGCCTACAAGAAAAGTTTGGACGCGACCGTTGTTTTAATACGCCGTTAACCGAACAAGGCATAGCAGGCTTTGCCAATGGTTTAGCATCAAATGGCATGACGGCTGTCGCTGAGATCCAATTTGCCGATTATATTTTTCCTGCAATTGATCAAATCGTTAATGAAAGTGCCAAATTTAGATACCGCAGTGGTAACGAGTTTGATGTGGGCGGGCTGACCTTTAGAACTCCATATGGTGGCGGAATTGCAGGCGGTCACTATCACTCGCAATCACCAGAAGCTTATTTTACTCAAACACCAGGGCTTAAAGTGGTTGTGCCGCGTAATCCAGAGCAAGCGAAGGGCTTATTAATCGCCTCTATTCGTGATAAAAACCCGGTGATATTCTTCGAGCCTAAACGCTTATATCGCGCCTCAGTTGGTGATGTACCCGAAGGTGACTACGTTATCGAACTCGGTAAAGCGGAAGTCGTGAAAGTGGGGACTGATATCACGCTTCTAGGCTGGGGAGCTCAGATGGAGATCCTTGAAAAATCGGCTGAAATGGCGGCTAAAAAAGGTATTTCTTGTGAAATAATCGATTTAAGAACCTTGTCTCCTTGGGATGTCGATACTGTCGCGGCATCAGTAAAAAAGACTGGTCGCTTACTGATCAACCACGAAGCACCATTAACGGGTGGGTTCGCAGGGGAAATAGCAGCAACAATTCAAGAAGAGTGTTTCTTGTACCTTGAGTCGCCAATTGCCCGTGTTTGTGGTCTAGATACACCGTATCCTTTGATCCATGAAAAAGAATATATGCCAGATGCGTTAAAGACGTTTGAAGCAATCAAAGCTTCGGTTAAATTTTAGGAGCCCGCCATGATTAAAGATTTTATCCTTCCGGATATCGGCGAAGGCGTTGTCGAATGTGAGCTGGTTGAATGGTTAGTAGAAGAGGGTGATAGTGTTGTTGAAGATCAACCTATTGCCGATGTGATGACCGATAAAGCATTAGTGCAAATTCCTGCGCCCAATGCCGGTGTTATTACTAAGCTTCATTACGCCAAAGGTGAAATCGCTTTGGTGCACGCACCGCTTTATTCTGTCGATGTAACAGAAGAGCTGCAAGTGACGCCAAGCGCTGCTTCAGGCGAGAGCTCGATAAGTGACACAAACTTTGTCGAAACAGCCTCCGTACAAACAAGTCCGTCCGTAGCGAACACTGCAGGTGTGACTATTGAAGAGTTTTTACTGCCCGATATCGGTGAAGGTATTGTTGAGTGTGAACTTGTCGAATGGCTTGTTAACGAAGGTGATATGGTCGTTGAAGATCAGCCTATTGCCGATGTGATGACCGATAAAGCATTAGTGCAAATACCCGCCATAAAAAACGGTAAAATTAGTAAATTACATTACCGTAAAGGCCAGCTGGCACGTGTGCATGAGCCGCTATTTGCCATTGAAGTTGTATCAGATGTAAACAGTGTAAATGTCACTGATGCAAGCAAGACTAGCACCGTCGATACACTTGCTAATGCATCAGTAACAACAAATGAAATAGTGCCACAAGGCAAAGCGCTAGCAAGCCCTGCGGTGCGACGTTTGGCTCGCAGTCTAGATATTGATATCTCAACGGTGAGTGGCTCTGGTAAAAATGGCCGGGTGTACAAGGAAGATATTGAGCGTCACCACCTTGGCGGCGCGGCAATGCAGCCAGGTATCACTGACGCAGTCAGCACGGCTAAGGCAACGGCGCAAACAGTGGCAGTTGCTCAACACGCACAGGTTGAAAACTTGCAGGTTAAAAACCACGCCGATAGAGTTGAGCCGATAAAAGGTGTACGCGCCGTGATGGCGAAAATGATGATGGACTCTGTATCAACGATCCCACATTTTACCTATTGCGAAGAGTTTGATTTAACTGATTTAGTTGCACTACGTGAAAGCATGAAGAAAAAGTATTCATCAGACGAGCTCAAGCTCACCATGATGCCTTTCTTTATGAAGTCTATGTCACTGGCACTGGCTCAATTTCCAGATATGAACAGCCGAGTTAATGCTGACTGCACTGAGCAGACTTATCTTGCAAGCCATAACATAGGCATGGCAGTTGATTCTAAAGTGGGTCTACTTGTGCCTAATGTAAAAGATGTACAAGATAAAACGATTCTTGAAATCGCTACTGAGATCACGCGTTTAACTCATGCTGCACGAAGTGGCAGGGTATCTCCAGCGGATCTTAAAGGTGGCAGTATTTCAATTTCAAACATCGGTGCATTGGGTGGTACGGTGGCAACACCAATCATTAATAAGCCTGAAGTAGCGATAGTCGCCTTAGGTAAACTGCAAGTGCTACCGCGCTTTAATGAGAAAGGCGAAGTCGAAGCGCGTAAGATCATGCAGGTGAGTTGGTCTGGCGATCACCGGGTAATTGATGGTGGTACCATTGCTCGTTTTTGTAACTTGTGGAAACACTATTTAGAACAGCCACAAGAAATGTTGCTAGCCATGCGATAGCTATCAACAACGTGATAAAATGGCGCTAGTGATAGCGCCTTTTTTATCTCTATTAGCCCTGTAGTAGTTTTAAATTTGTTAACTATTCCGTATAATTCCGCTAATCCGTTATTGCCCATTGGTTTTACTATGAGCGCATTCGCCCCAATTATCGAAAATATTGACTATCCTTTTCCACCCAAGCCTGCTCCTTTATCCGATCGTGAGAAAGCTGAATCAACAGCCAGAATTAAGCAGCTTTTAAAAGAAAAAGATGCGGTTTTGGTTGCGCACTATTATACCGACCCAGAAATTCAAGCTTTAGCGGAAGAGACCGGCGGTTGTGTTTCTGACTCATTAGAGATGGCCCGTTTTGGCCGTGATCATCCCGCTAAAACATTAATTGTTGCTGGCGTTAAGTTTATGGGTGAAACCTCTAAGATCCTAAGTCCAGACAAAACGGTGTTAATGCCAACACTGGAAGCCACTTGCTCGCTCGATCTTGGTTGCCCAATTGAGACCTTTAGCGAGTTTTGTGATGCTCACCCAGATCATACTGTAGTGGTTTATGCTAATACCTCCGCAGCAGTAAAAGCTCGTGCAGACTGGGTTGTGACATCGAGCATTGCACTTGAAATTGTTGAGCATCTCGATAGCGAAGGTAAGAAGATTATCTGGGGCCCAGATCGCCACTTAGGTAGTTATATTGCAAAACAAACCGGTGCTGAAATGTTGATGTGGCAGGGCGAGTGCATTGTCCACGATGAGTTTCAAGCCAAAGCATTGCGTGAACTGAAGAAGTTACATCCCAATGCCGCTGTTTTAGTGCATCCAGAATCTCCCGCTAGCGTAGTAGAACTCGCTGATGCAGTTGGCTCAACTAGTCAGTTGATTAAAGCAGCCCAAACCATGGATAACGATATGTTTATCGTGGCTACCGATAAAGGGATCTTCTATAAGATGCAGCAGGCAGCCCCTAACAAGGAGCTAATTGCTGCACCGACAGGTGGAAATGGCGCGACTTGTAAGAGCTGTGCACATTGCCCTTGGATGGCGATGAATGGCCTCAAAGCAATTGAAAGTGCGTTAGAGAATAAAGACGCGAGTGCGCATGAGATCTTTGTCGACGATGAATTGCGCCTCGATGCACTCAAACCACTGGATAGAATGCTGGATTTTGCGGCTTCTTTAAATATGAAAGTTAAAGGTAATGCTTAAACTTTAGCAATTGATTTTAAATAAAATAGCCTGCAAAGCAGGCTATTTTATTTTTATTCGTCGAGTAAATCTTTTAATTGACCATCAATTGTGCAAACGAAGAGTAATAGCGCTATTTGGCTTGACGCAATAAGGCCTTTTCAGTAAAGTAGCGCTCCGTTGCTAAGCAATTATTGTAAAAGATTTTTGGTAGCAATCGTGGTGCTTAAACACGTAAAAGATAATGCATCGGTGAGCTGGCTGAGTGGCTGAAGGCGCACGCCTGGAAAGTGTGTTTAGGTTAATCCCTAACGAGAGTTCGAATCTCTCGCTCACCGCCATATTAGAAAAGCCCGTTATCGCAAGATAACGGGCTTTTTGCTGTCTGTTACTTAGCTGTCTATCTATATACCTACCGGTAACTCTTTGTGCTACGAATTATCTGTTACTTTCACTCTGTTACTAATAGTTTGATAACAGGGCTTTTAATCAGTTTAGTTAAGGGCTTATCGTTTAGCTGCATAATCAAAAAACTTTCTATTTTCGATCCCCGCACTATTTGAATTCACTTTATTCGGATGCTTATGCTCCGCCCAGCAAGCCACTTTTTTTCCGATATTTAAGTGGGGGAACTTTGGCGTGCCTTCGAATCCGATACCGAGAAAACTCAGCATGCGGGTTAAGCTATCTTGATGGCTAACATTAATACGAATGAAATCATCACGGCCATCGAAATAATGAATGACTTGTTGTTGATGACGTAAGTAACAGGCTTTTAGGTGCTCTGCATCATCAGGTTCTTTTGCAATAGCAAGATCGAACGTATTGTTAAAGGTCCGTTTAAGGATCGGGTTAAACGTACCCGTTTTCAGATCCAGCTGTGCCTTCATTTTATTGATAAGCATCTGCATAGAGGGAACCCATTGCGACAAATCACGCTCAAGGTAAACAAATTTGGAGTTGGGAAAGAGCCCATCCAGTTGTTGATAATCACAAAAACAGGGAGAGTCTGAAATGATGTCGGCTAAATGAAATGCCTGTTTAGTATATGCGGTATGGGCGACTTTAAAACCATAATCGAGCATAGCAACACTGATACTTGTAGTGCCAGTTCGCGGAAGGCCAATAATAAAAACTTTATTCATAATGTTGCCAAATATCGCATTCAAGCGATAACTACTATCAGGCCTAGCTTTCTAGGCTAGACCTCAGGGTGAGGGTAATGAGCAAGGGCTCTGAGTAAGAGTACTGGCTAAAGTTCTGTTCAAAAGTTCAGCGAAAACTACCCAGATGGTTAGAGTAACGGACTAAAAAGATAAAATATTCGCTCAGCGGTGCGGCTAGCAATAGAGCGCTTTGCCCATTCCTGAGGTGAAATCTTATTTGAATCTTTAAGGTAATCCTGTTGAACCTGTTCAAGCTTTTGAGTGAAAACAAGGTTATCGACAGCGAGTGTCACCTCGAAGTTAAGCCATAAACTGCGCATATCCCAGTTAACTGTGCCGATTAAGCAATGATTACTGTCGATAACAACTGACTTGGTATGCAGTAAGCCACCTTTAAATCTATGTATGTTGACCCCAGCCTCTAAGAGCTCGCTGAAAAATGCGCGACTTGCCCATTCAACCATCAATGAGTCATTTTTATCTGGGACAATAATATCAACTTGAACATTACGCTGTGCGGCAATAATCAATGCCATGTGTAAGTTATCGCTGGGAACGAAGTAGGGCGTTGTTATAACAATACTTTTTTGAGCCTGATATATACTTTGGAGTAGCACACGGTGGATCACTTCTTCGCGCATGCCAGGCCCTGAAGGAATAACTTGCACTAAATCGGTAATTTCACTGTCTTCATGAGACAAGCACTTGGGTTGCTCTGGAAGAAAACGTTCGTTGGTTTCAACTTCCCAGTCCCAGGCGTGAATACTATTGAGTACGGGGACAGACGTGCCAGTGATCCTAACCATGACATCAATCCATTGTCCGACGCCCGCGTCTTGATTAAAAAACTTAGGGTCGACCAAATTCATTGAGCCTGTATAGGCAATTTGATTATCTACGACAACAATTTTTCGATGTAATCTGAGATCTAAGCGTCTAAAGAACATACGAAAAGGTGATACCTCTAGCGCGCTAACGACTTCAACACCCTTTTGTTTCATGAGTTTTGGCCATTGGCTTTTGAAGAAGTGTCGACTTCCCGCCGCATCGAGTAGTAAGCGTACTTTCACGCCTCGCGCCGCACTTTGTATGAGCGCCTGGGCAACATCATCGGCTCTGCCGCCGGGGTGCCAGATGTAAAACTCTAATAATATTGTTTCAGTCGCTTGGTTTATGTCTTCAATAAGATTATCTAAAATCTCATAGGTTTCGCTGCACAGGGTTAAATTATTATCGGCCAATGCAGGGATCCCGACTTGCTTTTCACAAATGGCACTGATTGATTGACCATATAGGCTGGCAACATGAGGGCGATACTTTCGGTACTCATAGAGCTTTTTAAACCACTCTCCATAAGGTTTGAACATCAGCTCTGCTCGAAGCGCTCTTTTTTTGCCTAAATTGAGCTCACCAAAAAGTAAGTAAGCAAAAGCACCGCCTAACGGGACAATATAGATAATCATTAACCAAGCGAGTGATACGCCAATCGTTCGCCGTTTGGCAACGACACGAATACTAATACCAGCAATTATCAACCAGTACACAAAGACGCCTGCTATGGTTAGTAGCTGATAAAACTCATACATGTTGTGTTTGATAAATTTATCCTTAGTCACTCAAAGCCAAGTGCGGGCGAGCGTTGGAGGGTGCTTGAGCGAATAATCCCTGTCTAGAATGATTATGTGATTAAGCGTAATAAGCTATTATAATGAAAAGATTACTTTAAATCTAAAAACAGAGCTGAATAAGTCAATTATGGCGAAAATTATCCGTAAACTCATTTTATTAGCACTTATCGCAGCTGTAGCCGTGGTTATTTATGTCTACGACGCATCGGTTATTCCCTCTGACGATATTCTCGTTAGTAACGATAATCCTGCAGGTGTGCAGGCCCAGTGTATGACAAAACCAACCAAAGCGTCGCTCGATAGGTTCGGCAAGCTCGATATCACTACTTGGAATCTTTATAAGCAAAACAGCGACGGTTGGGATGATACCTTAAAGCAACTCGTAGAACGTTCTGATCTGTTGTTACTTCAAGAGGCGCAGTTAACCAAAGAGCTCAAGAGCTTTGTGGAGTCACAAAAGCTTTCTATGATTCTGGCGCAGGCATTTAGTTTTGATGGCGAACCCGTTGGAGTGATGAATTTGACGAGAGAACCCGCAATGAGTAGTTGCGTGTTTAGGAAGGCTGAACCTTATATCAATTTCCCAAAATCAATGTTGGTGTCGTATTATTTACTGTCAGATCAAAGCCAGCTGTTAGTGATCAATATCCATAGTATTAACTTCACCATCAGTCTAGAAGAGTACCTATCTCAGTTACGGGTAGTGGAAGAAGCGATGCAAGATCATCAAGGACCTGTCATTTTTGCTGGTGACATGAATACCTGGAGCGATACTCGATTGGATACGGTTAAACAATTGGCAAAGCGCACAGGTTTAACTGAAGTTATTCCTGAGGTTGACTCTAGAACAACCATTCTTGGTCACCAGCTTGATCATATATTTTATCGAGGACTAGAGTTAGTAAAAGCTGAATCAATCATCACCTCAAGTTCTGATCATAACCCGGTTAAAGCCTATTTTAGACTAGTGAAAAAACGCCCCGTTAAAGGCATCGCAACAACTAAATAATCATCACATTTACAAAAAATCATACAGGATTTTATATGGATAACGCACTGGCGTTACTTAATCGCTATTTCGGTTTTAGCGAGTTCAGATTGGGGCAGGGCGATGTTATTAACAACGTGTTGAGCGGAAAAAGCGCGGCGGCGATTTTCCCTACAGGCTCGGGTAAATCCTTATGCTATCAATTGCCAGCACTTGCATTACCTAACCTTACTTTAGTGGTTTCACCGTTACTTGCGCTGATGGATGATCAATTACAGTTTCTTAATCGCAAAGGGATCCCCGCGGCATCAATCGATTCAACACAAACAAATGAACAGTCCAGTGCCGTGATCCAAGGTGTGACTGACGGGCAGATTAAAATTTTAATGATCTCGGTTGAGCGTCTAAACAATGAGCGTTTTAGACGTTTTATTTCATCGGTTCCCATCTCGTTGTTAGTGATCGACGAGGCGCACTGTATTTCTGAGTGGGGCCATAACTTTAGACCTGATTATCTCAAACTGCCAGCGTATCAAAGACAACTTAATATCCCTCAAGTCCTGCTGTTAACAGCCACTGCAACTCCGAAAGTTATCGAGGATATGGGCAGTAAGTTTGGCATAGAGCCGCAATGTATTACCCTAACGGGTTTTTATCGCGCTAACCTTAATTTATATGCGGTAGGAATAAGCGCACAGGATAAAATACGTTACTTAAGTGATTGGTTGGTTCAAAAACAGGATCAGAATCAAAGTGGCATTGTCTACGTCACCCTACAGCAAACAGCTGAGACTGTAGCTAAAGCGTTAGTTAATAGAGGTTTTTCAGCTGTTGCTTATCATGCAGGAATGGATAGCGATAAACGTAAAACCATACAAAATCAGTTTATGGCGGGTGAGGTACCCATTATTGTCGCAACGATCGCGTTTGGCATGGGGATTGATAAAAGTGATATCCGTTTTGTGGCGCATTACGACCTGCCCAAATCGATTGAAAATTATGCCCAGGAGATTGGTCGAGCTGGACGAGACGGCTTAAGCTCTGACTGCCTAGTGCTGGCTAATCGTGACAATCTTAACGTGCTAGAAAACTTTGTGTATGGTGATACGCCAGAGCCCAGTGCCATTGAATTTGTCCTAGATGAAATCCGTCAAGCGTCAACCGTAAGCACGCAGTGGGAGCTGATGCTTAACCAACTATCAACGGCCTCAAACATCCGTACATTAAGCTTAAAAACCTTACTGGTGTACCTTGAAATGCTGCGGGTGATTAAGCCTAAGTACAGTTATTTTGCCGATTATCGTTTTAAACTTTTATGTCCTATCGATGAGCTCTTGTCAAAGTTTGATCCGCAGCGTCAAGTGTTTATCAATGCTGTTATCGATAGTTCTGATAAAGCCAAACTTTGGTACAGCGCCAACTTCAGTGCACTGGAGCAAACACTCCCAAATAGCCGAGATCGTGCCATTAAAGCACTCGATTACCTACATCAAAAGCAACTTATAGAATTACAAAGTAAGCAATTAACTCAGGTTTATGACATCTATAGCGCTAATATCAACGATTCGCTCGCGGCGCGTTTATTCGACCGATTTAGCACTAAAGAGCAGAGTGAAATAAGCCGAATTAATCAGTTAGTCGACTTTTTCGACAGCGAAGTTTGTTTAAGTTTACAGCTGGCACAATATTTCGCCGATCCTCACTTAACAGCCCCTTGTGGTCACTGTAGTGTATGCCTAGGTAATCTTGCGCGCTTACCTGCACCGCAACCCCTTAAGCCTTTAACCGACTTCTATTTTAATGATATTTGCCGTGAAGCAATTGAAAAGTTGGCTAAACACCTATCTCCAGTATTATTAAGCAGGTTTTTATGTGGTTTGACGACGCCGATATTTACCAAGATAAAGCTACGGCAGGCTAAAGGTTTTGCTCAGTTTGAGCATTACCGTTTTGCAGAAGTATTGGCCTGGGTTGAAGCCAACCTAGAAGCTGGTCGAATGCAATCAGAATAAAGATGTGAACCCTTAGCGGGAATGTAACGCTAAAAGACAATTTTTAGTGCCGAGCTTTGACAGCCTTTGTTGTGTAACAAAGGTTGTCAAACTGAGTTTAGTTACTGAAAATATGCACAGAACATGATTTACTGGAGCGGATTTTAAAGTGGCAGTAGACCACGCTCTAACAAATTAAGGGACCACACCATGAAAAAAGCCGCACTGCCTTTGGCCATTGCGTTATCTCTTGTGGGCTTAACAGCCTGTCAAAGTCAGCCTACAACTGAGCAAGTGGCGGTTGAGATCACCGATCAAAACTTAGCATTTGCCCAGTTCAGTCAAAATTTTATTGATGCGTTATGGATAGAGTCTCCAACTTGGGCACTTTATAGTGGTTTTCATAAATATGATGGTGTGTTAAAGGTTCCTAATGCTGAAACCCGTGCAGCGAGTTTAGCGTTTATTCAAACACAACAAGCAGCGTTAGCTAAGTTTGACCCTAAACTCATGTCACCAGCGACACTGACCGATTACCGTCTTATCGAAAACTTACTTGCCGAAATGAAGTGGAACATTGACACCTTCAAGTCATGGCAATGGAACCCTGCCAGTTATAACGTCTCTGGTGGATTTGCCCAGATTATTAATGAAGACTTTGCCCCGCTTAGTGAGCGTTTGCGTTCAGTGTTAGTAAGAATGGAAAATGTGCCAGCTTATTACGCTGCAGCAAGAGAAAACATTCAAAACCCAACGATTGAACACACGCAACTCGCGATAATGCAAAACCAAGGCGCATTCTCTGTTTTTTCTAATGATCTACTGAATCAAGTTTTAGCGTCGAGTTTATCCAACGCTGAAAAGGCGTTATTTGCTAATCGTTTTAATAAAGTGACCATGGCAATTAATGAACACATTGATTGGTTAACTGCATTAGAGGCTAAACTTGAGGTCGAGGGCGCGAAAAGCTTCCGTATTGGTGAAAAACTGTACGAACAAAAATTTACCTACGATATACAAGCGGGTATGTCAGGTAAGGCGCTTTATGAAAAAGCTGTCAAAGACAAGAATCGAGTTCAGGCCGAAATGGCCAAAATCTCCAAGAAAATTTGGAGTAAATACTTCGATACTCCCATGCCAACAGATGACAAAGTTGCAATTAAACAACTGATTAATAATCTTTCTGCAAAGCATGTTAAACGCGAAGATTTTGTTGATGAAGTTCGAGCGCAGATCCCAGAGCTGATTGATTTTGTTAACGAGAAGAACCTAGTCACCCTAGATCCAAATAAGCCCTTGGTGGTTCGTGAGACCCCCGCATACATGCGTGGATATGCCGGCGCTTCAATTAGTGCCCCTGGCCCCTATGAAAAGTCAGGTAACACCTATTATAACGTGACACCACTTGATGGAATGAGTGATACCTCTGCTGAAAGTTACCTCAGAGAGTACAATCATTGGATACTACAGGTACTTAATATCCATGAGGCCATTCCTGGACATTACACTCAGTTGGTTTATTCAAATGAATCGCCGAGCCTAATTAAAAGTTTATTTGGCAACGGTGCGATGGTAGAAGGCTGGGCTGTGTATACCGAACGTATGATGCTTGAAGAGGGCTATGGCAATTTTGAGCCTGAAATGTGGCTGATGTACTACAAATGGAACTTACGAGTCATCGCGAATACTATCCTAGATTACAGTATTCAAGTTAACGGCATGACTGAAGAGCAAGCTTTAGATCTCATGATTAACGAGGCATTTCAGCAGCAAGCTGAAGCTGAAGGGAAATGGCGCCGTGCAACACTGAGTCAGGTACAGTTAACCAGTTACTATTCGGGTTACCGTGAGATATACGATTTAAGAGAAGAGTATAAAACGCTTAAAGGTGATGACTTTGACTTAAAGGCATTCCACGAAGAATTTTTAAGTTACGGCAGCGCACCGGTAAAATATATTCGTGAGCTTATGCTGAATAAATAAGTTGTTTACGGTCAATACGTTAACATTAAACCTGCTTACATAGACAAAGTGCAGAGCCGCCAGTAAAAACTTGCGGCTCAGCTTCTTTCAATACCAGATCCTTATCAGAAAAATCGCGATAAATCCCGTTAAATCAATCCAAGTTAATCAAAGATGCTGGTAAATTTTTACCTTTCAATGTAATCTTAATGAAAATTATTCGCATTAAGATTGTTTGAGATGAAACACCTTCTATTGGTAGATGATGATATTGTATTCCTAAAAGCTTTATTACCTGTTTTGGAACAAGAAGGCTTTATTGTCACCGTTGTAAATAGCGGCGCCGATGCACTGGATAAACTAAAGTCCATTAGGCCGGATTTGATATTGTTAGATATCAATTTGCTAGAGTTAAGCGGCTTTGAGTTGCTAACACTGCGACTCGATAAAACACCGGCTATCGTTATCTCAACTTTAGATACAGAAGAGGACAGAATTAAAATATATGAGTTAGGTGCCGATGACTTTCTGAGTAAGCCATTTAGTCACCGTGAGCTAGTGGTGCGGATTAACGCATTGATGCGCCGAATAGACTGCATTAAAAATAATGCTGATTGTCAGCTTAAATTCTCTGAAGATATTAGCTTTGATGATAACCAGTTTATGATTTCAACCTCTGAGCAATCAGTATCGTTCACTCAAACAGAGTTTAAACTGTTTAAGTATTTATTTGAAAGGAAAGGTTTGGTCGTAACAAAGCAGGAATTGCAGCTTAGGGTCTTACAAAAAGAGCTAGGGCAGTTTGATCGTAACCTTGATATGCATATCAGTAATACACGCCGTAAACTGTCAGAAAATCAACTCCCGAAGACGATGATCAATACAGTGAGAGGTAAAGGGTATAGCTTTGCGTAGCCAAGTTGATAGGTTTTATATGTTCATAAAAAAGGGAGCGATTTGCTCCCTTTTTTAATGACTGTTTCTGAGGTGTTACTTAAGTAGAATCATTGGATCAACAAATTCTAAATTAAGCGCTTCAGCAACTTCAGCACAAGTGATCTTACCGTGCATAACATTAAGACCGTTCAGTAAGTGCTTATCTTGTAGAAGTGCTTCTCTGTAACCGAGTTGAGCCAGCTTAATGATGTATGGCAGTGTTGCGTTGTTCAATGCAAATGTCGAGGTGCGAGCGACAGCACCTGGCATGTTAGCAACGCAGTAATGAACAACATCATCAACGATGTAAGTAGGATCTTGGTGAGTCGTCGCATGGGATGTTTCAATACAACCGCCCTGGTCAATTGCAACATCTACGATTGCAGAGCCAGGCTTCATGCGTTTGATATGTTCTTTAGTCACAAGTTTCGGAGCCGCAGCGCCTGGAACAAGAACACCACCAATCACAAGATCAGCTTCAAGTACATGTTTCTCAATTGCATCAGCAGTTGAGTAAATTGCTTTAACTTTATTGTCAAATTGAGCGTTAAGGCGACGAAGAGCATCAATGCTTCTATCTAAAATAACAACGTCGGCACCTAAACCCACAGCCATTTGCGCTGCGTTTGTACCCACCATGCCGCCGCCAATAATCACAACTTTAGCAGGCTCAACACCTGGCACGCCACCGAGTAACATACCGCGTCCACCCATAGATTTCTCTAGAGCCATGGCACCGGCTTGAATAGACATACGGCCTGCAACTTCAGACATAGGGGCAAGCAGTGGAAGGGTACCGCGATCATCAGTGACTGTTTCATATGCAATACAAACAGAACCGCTTTTCACTAGGTCTTCTGTTTGTGGAAGGTCTGGCGCTAAATGAAGGTAGGTGAATAGCAACTGGTCTTCACGTAACATTGCGCGTTCAACAGCTTGAGGCTCTTTTACTTTAACAATCATCTCTGATTGAGCAAACACCTCTGCAGCAGTGTCCAGTATTTTTGCACCGACTTCGATATAATCTTGATCTGTAAAACCAATGCCTGAGCCAGCATTTGTTTCAATAAAAACCTTATGACCACGTGACGTCAATTCACGAACACTTGATGGAACCATGCCAACACGATATTCGTGGTTTTTGATTTCTTTTGGAACACCTATAATCATCTTCGAGCCTCAAATTCGCATAAAAACCCATTTTCTATGGGTGTAATTGTTATTTTGTATTGCCTGAACGTGAATGTTTCAGGGAAATCTAGTATAGTATTCATTCCGCAGTTTATGCTGCTGAAGTTTTTTTAAAAGCAGATAATAATATCGTCTTTGACGTCAACCAGGGTTATATATATGGTTAATAATAAAAAGAGTCCTATAAAAGACTTAGATCGCATCGATAGAAATATACTTAATGAATTACAGATTGATGGCCGAATTTCTAATGTCGAGTTATCTAAGCGCGTAGGGTTAAGCCCAACACCTTGCCTAGAGAGAGTGAAACGACTTGAAAAGCAAGGGTATATAAAGGGTTACACAGCATTAGTGAACCCTCATTATTTAGGTGCCTCTTTGTTAGTGTTTGTAGAGATCACTCTAAACCGTGATACTGCAGAAGTGTTTGATAAGTTTAATAAAGCGGTTCAGTTACTCGATGATATCCAAGAGTGTCACTTAGTCTCTGGAGACTTTGACTACCTATTGAAGACCCGAGTTTCTGATATGTCTGCATATCGTCGCTTATTGGGTGAAACACTTCTTAAATTACCAGCAGTTTCAGACACTCGTACTTATGTCGTGATGGAAGAAGTTAAGCAAACTAATCGTGTTGCTATCAATACTGTTTCAGACTCATAAATAATATACTAAATACAAAAAGGGGCCTAAAAGGCTCCTTTTTTTATACAAAATCCAAATTGATACAAATTGATGCAAACTGTTTGGGTGCATATTTATTCAATATCACTAGAAAGTCGCAAACGCTGCATAAAGTCTTAAATTCTGGTATGTTATCCCTAATTAACGTTTTTTAGTGTAGGTTTTCCATTGTCTAAGGGAAATAGTGTTAAAACGCTCTCAGGCGTACAACGGCTATTAGAAGGTAGTCTCATTGTTTGTTGCATGTTGGCAACTTACGTTCTTATCGCTTTGAGCAGTTTCCATTCTTCCGATCCAGGGTGGAGTCAATCAAATTTCAGTGGCGAAATTAATAACCTAACGGGCGCTGTAGGCGCGTGGTTAGCGGATGTTTTATTTTATTTCTTTGGTTACTGCGCATACATCATTCCTATCATTATCGCGTTAACGGGTTGGTTACTGTTTAAACGAACTCATAAGCTGTTAGAGATTGACTATTTTTCTGTTGGTCTACGTTTAATTGGCTTCTTGTTAATTGTATTTAGTCTTGCTGCGCTTGCGAGTATGAATGCAAACGGACTATATGGTTTTTCAGCCGGCGGCGTAGCGGGTGATGTTATTGGTCAAGCAATGCTGCCTTACTTTAACAAGTTGGGGACGACGCTATTACTACTGTGTTTTGTCGGTGCCGGTTTTACACTACTGACCGGTATTAGCTGGTTAACCGTGATAGAGCTAACAGGCTATGCCACGATTTGGCTATTTAAAAATCTGCGCGATCTACCTAATAAATTTAAGCCTGAATTGGGTGATACCGAAGATACACGCGGTTTTATGTCTGTGGTTGAACGCTTTAAAGAGCGACGTAATAGACAAACAGATGATGACTCGCATGAATACGAAGACGTCGATGAAGACGGCATTGAGCATGATGAATTTGATTCACAGCAAAAAGCCCAAAACAGTAACAGTAAGACTGTCGGACGAGAGTTAACACCTCAACCAAGAGTAAAGCCTAAAGTTATTGAACCTCAATTCAATACACCTAAGGCCAATGAACCTCAATTAACCGAGGCTGATAGCTACCATGCTACTTTAGCTGATGAACCAAGGATTTCAGCCCCATGGGTTAATGAAAGCTGTGATGAAATTGAATCAATCGATTTCAATAATAACGCCTCGTCGGGTGCGGTTAATGCAGTTAAGCGTATTGAGGATGACAAGGCTAAGATTGTTGATGGGATAGTTGTATTACCCGGTCAAGCCATTGAGCAAGAGCGCCAGCCTATGGCGCCGTTACCTAGTATCTCTTTATTGGATGTCCCAAATCGTAAGACCAATCCAATTAGCCAAGAAGAGCTAGAGCAAATTGGTAAGCTAGTTGAGGTTAAACTCGCCGACTTCAATATTACTGCAAACGTAGTAGGTGTTTATCCTGGCCCGGTTGTAACTCGTTTTGAGCTTGAACTCGCTCCTGGGATTAAAGCCTCTAAAATCACCAATTTATCGAAAGATCTGGCGCGTTCATTGTTAGCTGAAAATGTACGAGTAGTTGAGGTGATCCCAGGTAAAGCCTATGTGGGGCTAGAGTTGCCGAATAAGTTCCGTGAAACGGTATTTATGCGTGATGTGCTCGACTGTGAAGATTTCAGAGACGACCCTTCACATCTAAGCATGGTGCTCGGTGCTGATATCGGTGGTAAGCCAGTTGTTGTTGATTTAGGCAAAATGCCGCATCTGCTTGTTGCAGGTACTACCGGTTCAGGTAAGTCAGTGGGTGTAAACGTAATGATCACTAGTCTGTTGTATAAATCAGGCCCTGATGATGTGCGTTTCATCATGATTGATCCTAAGATGCTTGAGCTATCTGTTTATGAAGGGATCCCGCACTTACTGTGTGAAGTGGTTACCGATATGAAAGAAGCAGCTAACGCGCTACGTTGGTGTGTCGGAGAGATGGAGCGTCGCTATAAATTGATGTCAGCACTTGGCGTGCGAAATCTAAAAGGCTATAACGCTAAGATTAAACAGGCTAAAGAGTCAGGGCAGCCTGTACATGATCCACTGTGGAAGTCGTCTGACAGCATGGAGCCAGAAGCGCCAGAGTTAGATAAACTGCCCTCTATCGTAGTGGTCGTCGATGAATTTGCCGACATGATGATGATTGTAGGTAAAAAAGTAGAAGAGTTGATTGCACGTATCGCTCAAAAAGCCCGTGCTGCAGGGATCCATTTAATCCTTGCTACTCAAAGACCTTCTGTTGATGTGATCACCGGTTTGATTAAAGCTAACATTCCAACACGTATGGCGTTTCAAGTTTCATCTCGCATCGATTCGAGAACGATTCTAGATCAACAGGGCGCGGAAACCTTGCTTGGTATGGGGGATATGTTGTACTTGCCACCAGGTACTAGCGTTCCTATCCGCGTTCACGGTGCATTTATTGACGATCATGAGGTTCATAAAGTGGTCGCCGATTGGCATGCTCGAGGTAAACCGCAATATATCGAAGATATTTTGCAAGGTTCTGCAGAAGGTGAGCAAGTGTTATTACCTGGCGAAGCCAGTGATTCAGAAGAGGAGATGGATGCCTTATACGACGATGCGGTTGCGTTTGTGACACAAACTCGTCGTGGTTCAATATCAAGTGTGCAGCGTAAGTTTAAAATTGGTTATAACCGTGCAGCGCGTATTATCGAACAGATGGAACTTCAAGGTGTTGTCAGTGCCCAAGGTCATAACGGTAATCGAGAAGTATTAGCGCCGCCACCGCCAAAAGATTACGTGTAAATAAGTGCCATGCCCCACAAAATATATTCAGTGTTAAGCCTAAAATATAGGCTTAACTCGGAGAAAAAAATGAAAAAGATTTTTGCTATTGCAGCGCTAAGCCTGCCTTTGTTGAGCCACTTTCCAGCTTTTGCTGGAGCGTCTGATGAACTAAAAGTTAAGTTGACTGAGGTCAATAGCTTAAAAGCTAACTTCACTCAGACTGTTACCGACATCAACGATAAAGTGATTCAAAGGGGCGAGGGGGTATTTGCTTTGTCTCACCCCAATCAATTTTATTGGCATTTAACCGCACCTGACGAGTCTTTAATTGTTGCAGACGGTACTGACGTTTGGATTTATAACCCATTTGCAGAAGAAGTTTCTGTTATGGACCTAAATCAGGCTATCAATGCATCTCCCATAGCCTTGTTAGTGCACTCTGACGATGCCACCTGGTCACAATACAATGTTATTCAACACCAAAACTGTTTTGATATCAGCCCTAAAGATAAAGACAGCGGTGTATCTGAAGTGCAAGTTTGCTTTAACGATAAGCAGTTAACTAAAATGGTACTCAAGGATCAACAGGGCAATATCAGTGACTTTACACTGACCAATCAAAGTGTCATTGCCGGTAAAGACCAAGCACTGTTTGAGTTCATCGTACCTGACGATGTAGATATCGACGATCAACGTCTTAAATCGACTAATTAAGAGAAGTTCGTGTCCAGTTTCAGTTTTGATTTTGCACCAGACTTTAGACCGTTAGCCGCAAGAATGCGGCCTGAACGGCTAGAGCAATATATTGGCCAGTCACATCTGTTAGGTGAGGGCAAGCCTCTGCGCCAGGCGCTTGAAGCGGGTCGGGCGCATTCGATGATGTTCTGGGGACCACCAGGCACAGGTAAAACAACCCTGGCCGAGTTAGTCGCACATTATGCCAATGCACATGTAGAACGCATTTCTGCGGTTAGCTCGGGGGTTAAAGAGATCCGTAGTGCCATTGAGCATGCCAAGAGCGTAGCGCAGTCGCGAGGGCAACGTACCTTACTGTTTGTTGATGAGGTACATCGCTTCAATAAGAGCCAGCAAGACGCCTTCTTACCCTTCATTGAAGATGGTACGGTGATATTTGTTGGTGCCACGACTGAAAACCCATCCTTTGAGATCAATAATGCATTGTTATCTAGGGCGCGGGTATACCTTATTAAGCAGTTAGCGCCCGATGAGATAGGCCAAATTGTTCAGCAAGCGCTTGAGGATGAAGAAAGAGGGCTTGGAAAACGTCATTTACTCATGCCTCCAGATGTTTCGTTAAAGTTGGCTCAAATCTGTGATGGTGACGCGCGGAAAGCGTTAAACCTGATTGAGCTAATGAGCGATATGCTTAAAGATGGCGAAGCATTTACCGAAGAGATGATCATCGCAGTTGCAGGTCAACAGCTTGCTGGATTCGATAAAAATGGTGATCAATATTACGATCTGATTTCAGCGGTTCATAAATCAATTCGTGGCTCGGCTCCTGATGCGGCGCTATATTGGTTTTGTCGGATGTTAGAAGGCGGCTGCGATCCTCTTTATATTGCACGTCGCCTGTTAGCGATTGCATCTGAAGATATTGGTAATGCTGATCCTATGGCGATGACAGTCGCCATTAACGCGTGGGAGTGTTTTCATCGGGTTGGGCCATCTGAAGGTGAGCGAGCAATCGCACAAGCTGTATTATATCTTGCTAGTGCACCTAAAAGTAATGCGGTCTATACTGCTTTTGCAGCTGCACGTCAGTTAGCGCGTGAAACGGGTCATGAGCCGGTACCTGAACATTTACGTAATGCACCGACACAACTGATGAAAGATATTGGATACGGCGAGGGCTATCGTTATGCTCACGATGAACCAAATGCGTACGCCAGTGGCGAGAAATACCTTCCGGCCTCGATAGTTGAACATCGTTTTTATTATCCTACCGAGCGTGGATTTGAAAAGCGGATTAAAGATAAGCTATCTCAATTACAGCAGTTAGATGAACAGAGTGAGGTGAAAAGATATGAATAATGTACTTTTTATCGCCTTGGGTGGATCAATTGGCGCTGTTTTACGCTATCTTATCTCATTATTGATGCTTCAGGTATTTGGTAGTGGATTTCCTTTTGGTACACTGGTCGTTAATATTTTAGGTTCGTTTTTAATGGGTGTTGTTTTTGCACTCGGAGAAGTTAGCGAACTTAGCCCAGAGATAAAAGCGTTCATTGGGGTCGGCCTGTTAGGAGCCCTAACCACGTTTTCCACTTTTTCCAATGAGTCTTTGCTTTTGATGCAAGAAGGTTTATTGGTTAAAGCCATATTGAATGTTGTTGTTAACGTATGCGTTTGTATTTTCGTCGTATATCTAGGACAGCAATTGGTGTTTTCTCGTTTTTAACTATTAAGATAATAAAATATGTTAGATCCAAAATTTTTACGTAATGAATTAGAAGTGACCGCAGAGCGTTTAGCGACTCGCGGATTTATTTTAGATGTTGAGCGCCTAGGCAAGCTTGAAGACAAGCGTAAGTCACTACAGGTTGCTACCGAAGAATTACAAGCATCACGTAACGCTATCTCTAAATCGATTGGTCAAGCTAAAGCTAAAGGCGAAGATGTTGCACCAATCATGGCTCAAGTGGGTTCACTAGGTGAAGAGCTTGATGCTAAGAAAGTTGAGCTTGCATCTTTACTCGACGAGCTAAACTCTATCGCAATGAGCGTTCCTAACCTACCTGATGAGTCTGCACCTATTGGAGCGGATGAGTCTGAAAATGTTGAAGTTCGCCGTTGGGGCACGCCTAAAGAGTTTGATTTTGACGTTAAAGATCATGTAGAGCTTGGTGAGAATATTGGCGGTTTAGACTTTAAGAATGCCGTTAAGATCACCGGTTCACGCTTTATCGTTATGAAAGGCCAAATCGCTCGCATGCACCGCGCACTAGCACAGTTCATGTTGGATCTGCACACTACTGAACATGGTTATACTGAAGCTTATGTGCCTTTACTGGTGAATGAAGACAGCTTATTGGGTACCGGTCAGCTACCGAAATTTGGTGAAGATCTATTTCACACCAAACCAGCAACAGAAGAAGGTCAGGGCCTAAGCCTTATTCCAACGGCAGAAGTTCCGCTAACTAACTTAGTTCGCGATACCATTGTTGATGAAGAAGAGTTACCGATTAAGCTTACGGCACATACACCTTGCTTCAGAAGTGAAGCGGGTTCATACGGTCGTGATACACGTGGTTTGATCCGTCAGCATCAGTTTGACAAAGTTGAGCTAGTACAACTTGTAAAGCCAGAAGATTCTATGCAGGCATTAGAAGAGCTAACCGCTCACGCTGAAACTGTGCTGCAAAAGTTAGGTCTACCGTACCGTACTGTTGTGCTTTGTACTGGTGACATGGGCTTTGGTTCAAGCAAGACTTTTGATATTGAAGTTTGGTTACCTGCACAGAACACCTTTAGAGAGATCTCATCTTGCAGTAACATGCAAGATTTCCAGGCACGTCGTATGCAGGCTCGCTTTAAGGCTAAAACCGATAAGAAGCCAAGCTTACTTCATACTCTAAACGGTTCAGGCTTAGCAGTAGGTCGTACTTTGGTAGCGGTTATCGAAAACTACCAAAATGCAGATGGTTCTATCACTGTGCCAGAAGTATTACGTGGTTATATGGGCGGCTTAGAAAAGATTGGTTAATACCAAGCGCCATTAACCGTAAAAGCCTTCATTTATTTGAAGGCTTTTTTGTTTGTGGCAATGTACGCACCGTCTTACAGTATTGTGATTAATTCGGAAAAATTTTAAGAAATACGTATATTTACTCCCCTTCGACTGATGAAAGCTAAGCGATAGCGCAAATTTTACTAATAGTCGCAGATCTCGCTTTGTGCTACTTAGCTTCAATGTTATAAATACACGCGAAAACCCTACACTTCTAATATTTAGGAAAGCCGTCATGATATTTTCCCAGGTTGAACTGGCCCCAGCTGATCCCATTTTAGGTCTAACAGATGCATTCAAAGCAGATGCTCGCGAAAACAAAGTGAATTTAGGCGTTGGCATTTATAAAGACGAATCAGGCCAGACACCTATCCTAAAGTCAGTAAAATTTGCAGAAGAAAAGCTATTAGGAACTGAGAAAAGTAAAAGCTACCTCGGTATGGAAGGCGTTCAAGCGTACAACCATGCCGTTCAAGGCTTACTATTTGGTACTGAACATGATGTAGTATCACAGCAACGCGCATTAACGGCGCAGGCACCAGGTGGTACGGGCTCTTTACGCGTTGCGGCAGAATTTCTTGTTCGTCACACGTCATCAAAAACTATCTGGATCAGTAATCCTACATGGGCCAACCATAATAATATTTTTGCTACTGCGGGCCTACAAATTGCTGAGTACCGCTATTACAAGGCTGAAACTCATGGTCTAGATTTCGAGGCTATGCTGACAGATCTTCAGGGCGCTAAGGCTGGCGATCTTGTCTTACTTCACGGCTGCTGTCACAACCCAACGGGTATCGACTTAAACCTTGACCAATGGCAGCAAGTTGCTGATCTGTGTTTAGAGAAGTCGTTAGTTCCGCTTTTTGATTTTGCTTACCAAGGTTTTGGTGCTGGTGTTGAAGAAGATGCTCAAGGTCTTCGTATTGTTGCTAATACGGTTCCTGAGTTAATCGTTGCCAATTCATTTTCAAAAAACTTTGGCCTATATAACGAACGTATTGGCGCAGTAACGGTTGTTGCTTGTAATAGCGGCGAAGCAGTGAACGCATTCAGCCAAATTAAGAGCACTATCCGTGCATCATATTCGAATCCTCCAGCACACGGCGCGCTGATCGTTAGTACTATTTTGGCTGATGACACACTTAAGCAATTATGGCACGACGAACTAAAAGAGATGCGCGAACGTATTGCAGAAATGCGTACGCTGTTTGTAGAGTCATTAAAAGCGGCTGGTGTTGAGCAAAATTTTGATTTTATCTCTCGCCAAAACGGTATGTTCAGCTTTTCAGGTCTTAATAAAGACCAAGTTAATCGCTTAAAAGAAGAGTTTGGCGTTTACATTGTGGGTTCTGGGCGTATTAGTGTTGCAGGCATGACTAAAAACAATATGCCGGTCATCTGTGAAGCTATTGCTAAGGTTCTTTAATCTAGTGATGATACGATTACATCGTTGAAGATAAGATCAGCCTAGTTATCAGAAGCTTAACATGCGCGTCAGTGACACACTACGCGCATTTTTTATGCTTATCTTTTAACAATCAGTATAAAGTTCTCCTCGCTTAGCAAGAGTTTAGTACTTTCAAACCAGGAACATCAATAGCTCCTGTGTTATACCAATCGCATTAAGTATTTAATCAATTCAAAAGCGCTCAAGCTGTTCAATTGAAGGCCTATGGACGACAGAATGGTTATTCCCTTGTGAGTCGGTGCAAAGCATTACTCTAATCTTATAATTTATATCCATATAGTCGTGCATTAATAACATTGGCAGCTTATAAAAGCTTGAAAGCATTAAAACTGGGCTTTAGCAGTGTTATTGGCCTTCCTACTACGGCGTTGAATAACACCTCAAGGGAAATTCTACTTTTTGATTCATTCGTTTAGTTTTAGTTGGTCAAACACACTCTGAATAGAAAGCTTTCTTAATGCAAATTAGTATCAATTGAGGTTTATCAGGCTAATAAACCTCTTGCTGCCGAGCATAAAGTCAATTTAGTTGTTATTGCAAAAGTGGTGATAGTGATATTAAAACGGCACGAGTTAATACTTAATTACTCTTTCTTTTCAAAGTAGGGATAAATATGCCCAGGAATTAACTTATGGTAGAGCACTGCTAATACCACAATTCCTAAGGTGCCAATTAAGATGGGATGCAGTAAAAAAGTCCAACTTGTATGGCCTCCAAGCATAATAAGCAAAGGGTTTCCCCCTGCGGGTGGATGGGTAACATCAAAAAGTAACATGAAAAATAGGCCAAGTCCCACAGCTAAACCAAGTGTTAAAGATGTGATAGGGAGATAGTTCACAAAGATAAGCCCAACCGTTGCAGTAATAATATGGCCCAATATGACATTTTTAGGTTGTGCTAATGGACTGCGGTGCACCCCAAAAATAAGCACCATAGTCGCCCCAAAAGGTGCAATTAAAACATAGGGAGAGTCAATTTCAGTATCAATTGCCGCTAGAGTCCATATACAAAGTGTCGCGCCTATTGCTGAAATAGTCGCTGTAACTAATTTATTATCTTTAATAAGTGAGGTGAGAGATGTTTTCATCGTGACAACTGGCCATTGCTTATCGATATCTGTAACTATTCAGTCTGGCTAGAGGAACCTAATAGGTCAAGTAATGGAACAGTGAAGGGCTGAGTTGCCAAATGCAGATAATAACGTGTGTTGTAATGACGGAATTCAAATATTGTATTACTAAATAGAAACTTACTGACCTGGATTTACGGCCTTTCTAATACGATGTTTAAGTTAATTATATCAAACAATAATCCATCGCATTTTGTTAGCAACCCATAAAAAAGCGCTTGGCTGATCCCTCGTTAATCCATGGTCAACTCTTGAGTGGTTCTTGACTATGTTGTCATTACCTTAAAATCGTGACCAACCATTAAAGACAGTGCATCTGCTAACGCTCGTTTATCGTGTAAACCAATATGGTGTGAACTACGCAGCGGATAATAACTAATATTACCTTCCTGGTAAGCACTGTCAGCGTTGCACAGCACTTGATCGATAATCTTTAGCCCCAATACTTGATGGCACCAATCGATTTTGTGGCTCAAGCTGCAATTAGCAATGGGAGACGGCTCATCGGTGAGATTATCAATTAAAATCACTTCAGCCTTTGATTGTGCGAGTGCATTGGCTATTTTGGGGAGTAATAGTGGTGGCATAATACTCGTTAAAAAACTACCTGGACCTAAAATAATCAGCTCGGCCTCTCGAATGGCTTCACAAGCTTCGCATGTTGCCTGAACTTGTGGATCGAGTGACAAGGCGATGGGAGTATCTTGCATTCTATCAACATCGGTTTCACCAAAAACACTTGTCCCACAGGCTTGTAGTGCCACTAAGTGAGTAGGCTCTTCTGACATGGGGATTAGGCGAGTGTCGATATTAAGAAAGTTACGCACCAAGTTGACAGCGTCTAGCGGCCGTACACAAAGTTCATCCAGTGCCATAAGCATTAAATTGCCAAGGTTGTGACCTGACAACTCATTATCGCCACTAAAGCGATATTCAAACATTAACGAGCCGACAGAAGGGCGCTTGGCAAGTTGAGTTAAACAGTTACGTAAATCTCCCCAAGCAATGCAGTCTTGCTCTGCTCTTAACCGTCCCGTAGAACCACCGTTATCGGTCGTCGTAACAATACCGGTAAGCCTAGGGCCTAAGAATGAAAGTGCAGATAAAACTTGTCCTAAGCCATGCCCGCCACCTATGGCTACCACATGTTTGTATTGATTAAGCCCATTTTGTTTCATTTTTGGGGTCTCCTTCCTGAATACCCAAAGCAATATAAAAGACTGCAGAATTATAACTGAGATAACAAAATTATTCGCGATGTATTCTCAGCTAAAGCTAGCATATAATGGCCGTAATTAAGCAAAGTATTAAGCGTTTGATAAAGGAAAATGAGTGAAAACAGGTAAAGTCGGATTGTTTACCCTAGCATTAGGGCTTGTGATAGCGCTAATTCTACTGGTTAGATTAATATTAGTTCCCGTGAGTGAAGAGCAAACACAATCATTAGGAAAAGCAGTTAAAAACGCAGAAACTGCTAGCTTAGTGCCGGATTTTGCAGCCATCAAAGATGTTAGCGAGAAAAAAAAGGCCTTCTTTGCCTTTCTTAAGCCTTCGATCAAACATCAAAATGCCATCATTCTAGATGAGCGCAACTTTCTTATTGGTATTCGTAATCAAATCGTTAATGACAAAGCGCTTACCGAAGCCGATGAGTTTAGACTGCAGCAGATCTCTGAAAAGTATCAATATACCTTTAGAAGTCTCAATATTGGCAATATAGATACCTTATTAGTTCGTGTTGATGTCATTCCACAAGAGATGGTACTTATTCAAGCTGCGAACGAAACTGGTTGGGGCAGTTCGCGTTTTGCTCGAGAAGGGCTTAACTTCTTCGGTCAATGGTGTTTTAGAAAAGGTTGCGGACTGGTGCCACAATCTAGAACTGAAGGCCTGTCTCATGAAGTCGCACTATTTAAAACAGTTGAAGATTCAGTGGCTTCTTATATGCGTAACTTGAATTCGAATGCTGCTTATTCTTTGTTGCGATCAATTCGTGCAGATTTACGTGCTCAAGACAAAAATCCAGAAGCACAAGACCTTGTTTATGGTTTAATTAATTACTCTGAACGTCAAGAAGCTTATATTGATGAGTTACTTGAAATGTTACGCCAAAACCAACGATTTTTAGTGGATAACAATGAAAAAACAACTGCTGTTTAGCTGTATCTTATTAGGACTTGCATCTGCAAGTCAGGCTGCGCCGATCTCACTTGAGTATCAAAGCTTTTACCAACGCCTTAAGCAAGTTAATAAAGGGAATTACCAATTAGTTGAACTGGCATTTTCTGTATCAAAGGCGAATGGCTGCAAAGTTAACAGTGGCACTATAACGACTGAAAACGATTCTTTTCCGCTGACTATCACTAAAGATCAACGTTTGTTCTTGCCTTATGATGGCCAACTAAAATCTGATCGCGCGCTAATTAATTTAGACGTTGAAGGTGATGCCAAGTCTTGTGCTATTGCCATGCAGGTTAGAGCTAAAAACACAAAAAAAGCCTATAGCCAAGAAGAGCTTAAACAGATTGCAGCAGAGATGAATGCATTGTTGAGTCAGATGCAAGGTTTTCCAATGCGCTTATTTGCATCCGATATAGCGGGTCTAAATCTTGAATTTGATGGTGATGCAAGTTTAATCATTGATGGAAAAGTGATCCCTGTTACGGGGACTTATCGTCTTGTGATGAGTGACTTAGATAAACTGACAACGCTAGAATCTTCAGTAGCACCTAAGGTCATTAGTCCCTGGACCGCGAAGTAATAGGCATGTATATAAGCTAATGAAACTCAGTCATCGAGGGCATCTAGCTGCATCATCTAAGTCATAAGCATACAAAAAGCCCTGCATTGCAGGGCTTTTTGTATGGACTTTTTATGCCAGTATTAACTAATCAGGCGTATAGGTGCTGACCACATCAATACGGGCCGCTTTATCTAAATTGATGTGGCCATTGTTGGCTACATCAACAAAGTCAAAGGCGGGTAGATCAGACTCAGCCACATCACCACGCATAGGTGCATCTGGATCTCGAGTCAATGACAAGAAATCGAACTGCTCTCTATCGACACCTTGAGACGGCGCAGTATTTTGCATCGCAGTGAAGATTGTTTCAATACGGCCTGGATGTTCACTATCCCACTGGACTAACATCTCCTTTACTGCCGCACGCTTTAAGTTTTCTTGTGAACCACAAAGGTTACAAGGAATAATTGGGAAGTTTTTAAGTTCAGCATATTCAGCGATATCTTTTTCACGGCAATAAGCTAATGGGCGGATCACCATATTGGCGCCATCATCTGACAACAACTTTGGTGGCATCGCTTTCATTTTGCCAGCAAAGAACATGTTTAGGAACATGGTTTCAATGATGTCATCTCTGTGATGGCCAAGGGCGATCTTGGTCGCGCCAATTTTCTGTGCAAAGCCATAAAGCGTACCGCGGCGTAGACGAGAGCACAGAGAGCAGGTGGTTTTACCTTCTGGGATCTTATCCTTAACGATAGAGTAAGTGTCTTTTTCCAGAATATGGTAAGCAACGCCTAAAGTATCAAGATACGCTGGTAAAATGTCTTCAGGAAAGCCAGGTTGCTTCTGATCTAAATTAACCGCTACGATTTCGAATTTAATAGGTGCGCGTTGCTGAAGATTCAACAAGATATCAAGCATGGCATAACTATCCTTGCCACCAGATAGGCAACACATAACGCGGTCACCTTCTTCAATCATGTTGTAATCACCAATAGCACGGCCAACTTCACTGCGTAAACGCTTTTGCAATTTTGACATGCGGGTGACTTGTTTTGGAGTTAATTCTTCGGACATAAAAAAACGCGCCTAGTACACAAATGTTCAGGGCGCGTATTATTCCAGCTTAAAGGCTTTTGGTAAAGCTTAGAAAGCGGTTATACCTCTTCTAATGGTGATTTATAACCATCAGGCTTTATCGCAAGTAGATCGCAGTTGATGCTATCAATAACATGCTCTGCAGTATTACCGATTAAGGCTGCTGAAAGTCCAGTTCGGCCAACGGTACCTAATATCACAAGTTCTGCATCTAAAGAGGCTGCCATGTCAGGGATAACATCTTCTGGGAGACCTTCTTTAACGTGGCAAAAATCGGGTGAGATCCCATAAGCATTAGCAAGGTAACTGATGCGTTCCTCATGCTGTAACTTTATGGTTTCACTATAGGTATGAGCATCAAAGTCGGGGAGTTCGATAGCCAAGTTAACAGGGGTGCCAGGATAACCATTAACTAAATGCACTTGAGCGCTAAACTGCTGAGCGAGCTTTTTCGCGTGAGAGATAATCTTACCATTGAGTGATTCGTTAGCATCTTCTTCAGAGCTGACATTAACCGCACAAATAATTTTACCAGCTACAGGCCAATCATGCGTTTTTACAAGTAGCACTGGAATAGGGGCTTTACGCAACAAGTGCCAATCTGTCGGGGTGAAAATGACTGATTTTAACTTGTCATGTTCATGGGTGCCTTTGACAATAAGATCATACTCACCATCAATAGCGTGTTTAATGATGCTTTCGAACGGGCGGTTGTGCCAAATAACATCTAAATTTATGGTTAAACCGTCTTTACGATAGGGTTTAACCACATCTTCAAGCCACGCTTTACGTTGATTAACCACGCCTTCACGCATTGACTCTCGCTCTTGACCTGAAAGAATAGAGGTCATTTCATAAGAAAAGTCAAAAATGGATAAAAATACAGTTATTACGGCTTGATTATCACAAGCAAGTTCAACAGCTCTGGCTAGAGCCGTCTGTTTATCTGTCGTAGGGTCGACAACCACAAGGAGTTTTTTATAGTCCATCATAACTTTTTCCTTATCTAATATCGTCTAGTTTTATCTTGCATCAATAGGATGATTTCGTATTGTTCTAGATCAAGTGATAACCTAAAAGTTCTACCTTGCAATATTACTGTTACCAGATAGTTCGCTCAAGGCATCTATATCAAGTATTGTAATATATTTACCTTTAACTTCAATTAGTTCTGCTTTCTGAAAGCGGCCAAGCAGACGGCTGATGGTTTCAACAGTTAACCCTAGATAGTTACCAATATCACCGCGAGTCATGGTTAATCTAAACTCTCTTGGTGAGAACCCTCGGCTGCCAAAGCGTTTAGCTAAGTTACTTATAAAAGCTGCGAGTCGTTCTTCTGCATTCTTTTTGCTCAGTAATAAAATCATCTCTTGATCGCTTTGAATTTCGTTACTCATTAAGCGCATGATCTGCTGTCTAAGCTTAGGCATTTTACCTGTAAGTTCATCGAGGGTCGTGTAGGGGATTTCACACACCATCGACGTTTCAAGCGCTTGAGCAAAGCTTTGATGAAATTGTGAATGAATTCCGTCAAAACCGATAACGTCACCCGCTAGATGAAAGCCCGTGATCTGTTCATCGCCTTGTTCGGTGATGGTATAACTTTTAATTGTGCCAGAGCGAATAGCAAATAAAGACTTTAATGGATCACCTGATTTAAAAATTGGCTCACCTTTTTGAATCGGCTTCTTGCGCTCAATAATTTCGTCAAGTTGATCTAACTCAGTCGAGTTTAGTGTAAACGGAATACATAGCGTACCCATGCTGCAATCATGACAATGAATCGCACATCCAGAAGCCATTTGGCGACGATTTTTGTTGTTATCTGTTGGCATTGTCTCTCTCAATTTTGACTATTCATCTACTATGTTAAACTAATTTGATATTAGGAGCTAGCGAAGCTGGGCGATAGCAATGTACAAGGTCTGCAATCCGAACCCCACCAAAGCGATCCCGCTGATAATGCGTACGGCTCTTTTCTGTACCCAACGGCTAAATGTACTTGCCGCAATACCTGCACTTAGCAGGGCGGGTAACGTACCTATACCAAAAGCAAACATAATTAAGGCGCCGTCTAGGGCATTTCCTGCTGCAACCGACCAAGTTAACATGCTGTAGACTAAACCACAGGGTAACCATCCCCATAGGCTTCCGGCGATAAATGCATGTCGCTTGTTTTTGATTGGAATAAATTTGTTAGCAATAGGCGAGATGTACTGCCACAGCCATTTTCCGAGGCGTTCTATCTGCACTACACCGGCCCAAATTTGAGCAATGTAGAGGCCGGTGATAATCATCATAAAGCCAGCAAATAGTCTTAGTACCAGCAAATAGGTGTCAACATCAAATAACAAGCCTAATGCACTGGTGCTGGCACCGACTAATGCGCCTGCTATTGTGTAGCTAATTATCCGGCCACTGTTGTAACTTAACAGGTAACCCAACTGTGCAACGAGCTTATTGCCCGTTTGTTGCTTAGGCAGGTTTGCAGATAGTGCGCCAACTAGCCCACCGCACATACCAATGCAATGACCGGCGCCCATGATTCCCACAAGTAATGCGCCAATTAAGCTATAGTCATTCACTTTTAGCGCTCTTTTGTTTAGTAGCCTCTTGTTGAGCTGTATCGGTTTTCGCACTACTTGCTGCTGAGGAGGATTCAGTGCCCTGGGGAGCGGCATTTTCAGCCTGTGAACTAGACGTTTTGAGGTTAGTTGTATTAGCCAGGGGATCAGACAGGTTGCTTGACGTATTGTGCTGGCTAGCATTGTCACTTTGCGCTTTGTCGTCTTCAAAGAGTATCGATACGCTTTGCTTTTCAAGATCATCAAACTGATCAGACTTTACAGCCCAAAAGAAGATCCCAACGGCAACCAAAACAAAAAGCATGGCAATTGGGATTAGGACATAGATAATACTCATAAACGAACCTTAAGTAGTCTTAGGCTATTACTGACAACAATGAGTGAACTGGCGGACATGCCTATTGCTGCAACGTATGGAGCGACGTGACCGGTTACGGCCAACGGAATTATAAACAGGTTGTATCCAAGCGCCCAGAATAAATTCTGTTTGATGATCCGCCCGGTAGATTTGGCCACTTGGACCGCATCGGCAAAGCGTGAAAGGTTATCACCCAACAAGATAATATCTGCACTGTTTTTAGAAATCGCAGCGCCACTGCCCATCGCAATAGATAAGTTCGCGCCAGCAAGTACAGGCGCATCGTTAATACCATCACCAAACATGGCCACTTGCCCTTGCTGCTGAAATTTGTCAATTAATGCCAGCTTACCTTTGGGTGAAAGCCCTTTGTGCACATCATCAATGCCGAGTCTTTTACCTAATGCTGTTACTTCAGTCGAGTTGTCGCCACTTGCAATACTCAGTTTGCAGCCCATCTGTTTAAGTTGTGCCACGGCTTTAGCGGTATCAGGTCTAACTTCATCATTTAACGTGACCTTAGCTTGAATAACGCCATCACAACTTAACCAAACCGTTGTCGCACTCTCTATAGTATCGGTGCCATTAACAAATTGCTGACTGCCCACTTTAAACGCCTGGCCATTTATAACTCCTGACAGACCATTACCAACCACACTCAGTCTTTGTGTCACGCTAATAGACTTATCGATATGAGCTGTAAACGCTTTGGCAATAGGGTGCAAGGAGCCAGATTCTAATGCCGCAATGTAACCAAGTGCTTCGGCCTTTGATATGTCGCCGGTTAGCTCCACATCACTAATCGACAATGAACCTAAGGTAAGGGTACCGGTTTTATCAAAAACAACATGTTGGATTTTAGGCAATTTTTCAAATATACCAGAGCGACGGGTAATGATCCCAAGGCGGGTCATAATCGCTGTACCACAGGTCACAGCGGTTGGCGTTGCTAAAGCAAGGGCGCAAGGGCAGGTTGCTACTAATACCGATAAAGTGACCCAAAAAGCGTCTTCCGGTGAATAGAAATACCAAAACAGATAGGTCAATGTGGCAATCAGTAAAATAGCCGCAGTAAAGTAATTTGAGAACCTGTCGGCGTATAAGGCGACTTTGGGCTTATTGTTAGATGCTATCTCTTGCAGACGAATAATTTCAGCAACTAACTGATCTTGCCCAAGCGCAGTCACTCTAACTAATATTGGCTGCTCAATGTTAATGGTACCGGCAAACACCTCTGACTCAAGCGCTTTATGTAGCGGCATTTGCTCACCCGTTAACATGGCTTCATTTACCGCAGACTCGCCTTCAACAACAACACCGTCAGCAGCAATAACGTCACCCGGCTTAACTAAAATGATATCGCCAATAACCAGCCGTTTAGCGGGTACTTCATCAAAACCTTCGTCAGTTTTTAATTGTGCGGTTAACGGTACAAGCTTATGGAGGTTGCTGGAACTCACTGAGGCTTTTTGACGGGCATTTTGCTCAAAGAAACGGCCTAGCAACAAGAAGAAGGTAAACATGGATACCGACTCAAAGTACACTTCGCCAGTCCCGTTAATGGTTTCAATACAGCTTGCGATATAAGCGCCGCAAATGGCGATACTCACAGAGACGTCCATGTTTAATCTGCCCATCAGCAACGAGCGCACGGCACTAAAGTAAAATGGTTGAGCAGAATAAAAAACAACAGGGGCGGCAAATAACATGCTCACCCAACGAAAGTAGTCTCGGTACTCGGTATCAAGATCGCTAAAATAGCCGGAATAAAGGGCGAGGGCGAACATCATCACCTGCATGGTCGCGAAACCTGCAAGGCCGAGTCTTAATAAAAATTTACGACTGTCTTTCTTACTTTTAGTTTCTTGTTCGTCGACTTGAAACGGCGCTGCTTGATAGCCAATATGGCTAATTTGATTGAGAATTTCGCTGAGTTTGATTTTGTCACTGTCCCACGCGATCAAAGCACGCTGCGTGGTTGAGTTAACTTGAATGTTAGCGATGCCATTAAGCTTATTAATCTTATGTTCAATCAGCCAAGCACAAGCAGCGCAAGTGATCCCATCAACCGTTAACGAGACTTCATTTAACGCATCTCTTTGTTGAATAAAGTCTTGCTGCACTTCTGGTAAGTCATAAGCACTGAAATTTGATAACTCTTCAGGCACCAACGCAGTTTGCTTATTACCAGGCTCTGTACGGAACTTATAGTAATTGGTCAGTCCAGCATCGATAATCGCTTGCGACACTGCTTGGCAACCTGGGCAACACATGAGCTGCTCCACTTCGTTAATGGTGGTTGTGAATTGCTGACCAGTTAAAACGGGTTCGCTACAATGAAAGCAGCTTGTTTGACTCATGGGATGTTATTCTTTTTGTAAGTATTTGAAAAACCCGCTGCAGATGCGAACGGGTTAGGGCATAAACTAATTAGTTTAACCAGTACTGTTGATCATCTTTTAGCGTTACGCGTTGCTGTATACGCCAAGTTTGATCATAACCTTCAATTCTGACGTCCCAAGGGCCTTCAATACTCTGCGTTAAATCAATTCGATATACGCCATTGGCATCAGCGGTGACAATTTGCGAGAAATCTCGTTCTTCAAGAGTCGGGTGATAAAAGCTAATGCTTAAGCCTGCAAGATAGGTATCGCCACCTTGTTGAGAGAGCTCAACGTATTTGTCATCAAACTCTAGCATGTAGTTCATGCCAAGCTGCTTAGCATGCTTTATCTTTCGAAGGTCAATATTAATGCCTTTACCTTCTTTATAGTATTCTTCGGTAACCAATGGGTCTTGGTTGTTAAAAGCAACCCAAAATAAATTGATACTTGCGACCACGGCACATAATGGCAGTATGATAAGAAACCAAGGCCAGAACTGTTTATACCAGGGTTGTGGAGTCGACATTATTTACCGCCTTTACTTATTAGAATAGTTGTTAAATGTTGGGAAAAAAGAACGCATATTTTACCCAAAAAACTGTGATTTAGCACTTAAAAAAAAGGCCTCGTTGGTGACGAGGCCTTATTAGTACACTAGATGTTGCCCTGGTGTAACTACTTGTTTGACAAGCTGTAAACGTAAGCTGTGATTACGTGAACTTTTTCTTCACCTAATACATCTTTCCATGCAGGCATAACACCTGTACGACCGTTCTGAATTGACTGCTCGATAGCGCCACGACTTCCGCCGTAGACCCACGCATTGTCAGTTAGGTTAGGTGCACCCATAAACTTGTTACCGGTGCCGTCCATACCATGACAGGCAAAACAGCCTTTCATAAATGAACCCTGTCCTTGAGCTGCAAGTGCTGCATCGTGCTCACGACCAGATAGGCTTACAACGTATTCAGCTAGACCGGTAATCTCACTGTCTTCAATCGGTAAACCACCTTTTGGCGGCATCATACCGTGACGACCGTTCATGATTGAGGTCTTAATCGTTGCCAGCTCACCACCATATAACCAAGCGTTGTCGGTTAGGTTAGGGAAGCCTTTGCTACCACGCGCGTCACTACCATGACACATTGCACAGTTTTGTAAGAATAGACGTCCACCCACTTTTAGGGCTTCTTCATTCTTAACTAACTCTTCCAATGGCGTATCAGCATATGCCTTGAAGATAGGACCAAACTTTTCGTCTGCGTGCTTAACTTCTTGGTCATACTGCACCCAACGCCCTTCATTTTGAGCGTCAATAACAGCTTGCTTTGACTCTTCAATAGTACGAACGCTTTGGTTAGCACTTGTCCAACCTAATAAGCCTTTGAAACTACCAAGTCCTGGGTACAGTGCCAAATAGATAACACTGAATACGATGGTAATGTAGAACATATAACTCCACCACTTAGGTAGTGGGTTGTTTAGTTCTTCAATACCGTCGAAGCTGTGACCCATTGATTCGCCTTCTTCTACGCCCGTGTCGTTCTTAGAACAAGCACGAAGTAGAACAATACAACCAATGATTACCACAACGGTGAGTACGATAATCCATACACTCCAGAAGTTACTCATCACTTTTGTTCTCCTGAGTCCTTCGATACCGAGATTTTCTCATCATCTGAGAAAACTAGGTTAGCTGCATCGTCGAATTGTTTCTTACGACTAGCGCTATATGCCCAGGCAAATATACCGATGAAGGTCACCATTACAACGATAGTAATAATTCCACGTAATGTGCCGTAATCCATATTTTGCCTCCTTATTTAAGCGCGTGGCCAAGTGATTGCAGATATGCGATCAATGCGTCCAGCTCAGTCTTACCTTTCACAGCGTCTTTAGCGCCAGCAATCTCTTCAGCTGTATACAACTTATGAGTTGGGTGAAAGTTTTGCAGGATTTCCATCTTCTCACCGGTCAAATCACCAGTAAGGATGTTTTCTGCTAACCAAGGGTACGCAGGCATATTTGACTGAGGTACAACAGCGCGAGGATCAATTAAGTGAACCTCATGCCATTTGTCACTGTAACGACCGCCAACACGGGCTAGATCTGGACCTGTACGCTTAGAGCCCCACTGGAATGGGTGATCCCAAACTGACTCGCCAGCTACAGAGTAGTGGCCATAACGTTCAGTTTCTGCGCGAAGAGGACGGATCATCTGGCTGTGACAGCCATAACAGCCCTCACGAACATAGATGTCACGACCTTCAATCTGCATTGCCGTATAAGGGATCTGACCTTCTAATGGCTCAGTTGTATCTTCTTGGAACAGTAGGGGTGTAATCTCAACCAAGCTACCAAAGCTGATTGCGATAACAGTAAAGATCCCTAATAGACCGATGTTTTTCTCAACTAGCTCATGATTAAATTTCATCGTATCTACTCCTTAAGCTGCTTTTGCTTCAGCAATTGCTGGCAAAGAATCTTTAGGGGCCTTAACAGTACGCAGTACGTTGTATGCCATGATGAACATACCTGTAAGGAAGAATACACCACCTAGGAAACGTACAAAGTAGAACGGGTAAGAGGCTTCTAAGCTTTCAACAAAGCTATAAGTCAATGTACCGTCAGAGTTAACTGCGCGCCACATTAGACCCTGCATCACACCAGAGATCCACATTGAAACGATATAAAGAACAGTACCGATTGTTGCCAACCAGAAGTGAACGTTAATTAGGCTTGTGCTGTACATACGGCCGTGGCCAAACAGAACTGGGATCAAGTGATACAAAGAACCGATTGAAACCATAGCAACCCAGCCCAATGCACCAGAGTGAACGTGTCCAACAGTCCAGTCAGTGTAATGAGAAAGTGCGTTAACCGTCTTAATTGCCATCATTGGGCCTTCGAAGGTAGACATACCATAGAAAGACAATGAAACAACAAGGAAACGCAAGATTGGGTCAGTACGAAGTTTGTGCCAGGCACCAGATAAAGTCATGATACCGTTAATCATACCACCCCAAGACGGAGCGAATAGGATTAGAGACATCACCATACCAAGTGACTGTGTCCAGTCTGGAAGCGCTGTATAGTGTAGGTGGTGAGGACCAGCCCAGATATACAAAGCAATCAATGCCCAGAAGTGAACGATAGATAGACGGTACGAGTAAACTGGTCGGCCAGCTTGCTTAGGAACGAAGTAGTACATCATACCTAGGAAGCCTGCAGTTAGCAGGAAGCCCACCGCGTTGTGACCATACCACCACTGGACCATCGCATCTACTGCACCACTATAGAGTGAGTAAGACTTAGTCATCGTTAACGGTACAGCCATAGAGTTAACTATGTGAAGTACTGCTACTGTGATAATAAAGGCACCAAAGAACCAGTTCGCCACATAAATGTGGGACGTTGTTCGTTTAATGATAGTACCGAAGAAAACCACAGCATAGGAAACCCATACGACGGTAATTGCGATATCAATTGGCCATTCTAATTCAGCGTATTCTTTACCACTGGTAATACCAAGCGGCAAACTAATGGCTGCTGAAAGAATGATGGCTTGCCAACCCCAGAACGTAAATGCAGCTAACTTAGGTGCAAATAGTCGAGTTTGACAGGTGCGTTGAACGATATAATAGGATGTGGCGAAAAGGGCTGAAGTGCCAAACGCAAAAATCACGGCATTCGTATGTAGTGGTCGTAGACGACTATACGTTAACCATGACGTTTCGAAGTTTAGCTGCGGCCAGATCAACTGAGCTGCAATTAATACACCTACTGACATACCAACAATTCCCCATAACACGGTAGTTAGGGCAAATTGACGGACGACAGTGTAGTTGTAATCAGCGCCTTGAGGCTGGGAATGGTTCATCATATTGCTTCCACTGCTTATTACTTATACTTATTGTTGTGTAGAGTAAAGCTCTACCCGTATATATGACAAAAACCATGCTACCTAACGGAAACATAGGTTATGTGTCAATGTGTAACCTTACATTTCATGAAGTAACGCAAGGCAAAGCAATGATACTTGAGCTATATCAAAAAAGATAGGAATTACCCCTCCAGATAAGTTGATCTAGATCAAGGTACTCAATAGAATGTTAAAACAAATGATGTAAAGGTTAAATAACGTGCAAGTCACTCACAAATCAACACTATTAAGAATTCTATACAGCCTCATCCCGGTCGCATTTTTACTGGGGTGTGAGCCAAAAAGCCAAGATGTTACACCGTCAACTCCTGTAGATATAAGTCTTTGCAGTTTTAAAACGGGTCCATGCATCAAAACGGTTGCCGATGTTGACATCGAGTTAAGCCTTAACCCTTGGCAGGCGCCGAGTGAGCAGCCTATACAGATGACACTGCATACCTCGAAACCCTTAAGTAATGTTAAGGTTAAATTACAGGGTAGAGACATGTTTATGGGCATTATTCCGGTAAATTTGACCCAAATGGGAGAAAATGACTATAACGCACCACTAATATACGGTTCGTGTAGTAGTGGCTATATGGTTTGGAGTGCAGTAGTCAGTTTTGAGCACAATGGCGTAGAGTCATTTACCACTTTTGACTTTTTGGCCGATAGCCCCGAGTAGGCCTGAACAAGATAATCAGGGTAATTTTTAGTGCACTGCTTATTAAGAGTGCACGGCTTATTGATAGTGTGCTGTTTATTAATAGTGTGCTGTTTATTAATAGTGTGCTGTTTATTCATCGTTTCGGCCTGTTTATTAATAGTAAACACTCAAGCACAGATTAAGCACACCAAGCTTTTGGTTTAGGTTTGGGTTTGGGTTTAGGTTAAACAATGCTCAGTTATCACGCATTCACAAAACAGTTGTTGATTATCATTCTCATGTGGGTATATTGTTTTTAAATGAATCGCATTGGGAGGTTTCATCATGACCACTCCAACCAGACAGTTAAATATCAGTATCTCTGAAGACAAAATAGCTAAGCTTATCCAGCAAGGCGTACTATGCGCCGCAGATTTCAAATGCCTCGATAGCGACACCAAAAAAGCGGTTTGGCAACTTTGTTTATGGAGCTGTGAGAAACGCATTCACTGCGACAAGCAGTGCCAAGACCATTGTAAAAACCAATGCGCTATTGCCGAAAGCCCTGATGTACAAAGCCCTAATGTACAAAAAATTGATGTACTAAGCTCTGATGTACAAAGCTCTGAGCTGATCTTAATGTCGCAAACTGTTACATAAGTTGTGACATAAACTGTGATAGAAACCTTAAGTATGCACACATTGATCGCTTGTTAAGCGATACGCCCATTTAAGCCGGTTAAACCCTAAATAACCATATCGCTTCTTCATCTTACTGATTAAGATAGTGATATACGGATTGTTACTGGCTCTACTTATGCAATTACCCCCGGTTATCCCATTTTTTGATTCCATCGATTTTATTCAACAGGGTAATCCCGTTGTCAATCAACGCATCACTCAACTTAGCTTGAGTTCACTCGATGAAGCAGGGCTCGCCTACGAGTTAGCTACCGATTGGTTGTTTGAGCAAAAGTACAATGAAAACAACTATAAAGCTTATAGAAGCGAACTGACGACATTTTTACATTGGTGTTTTGATGTGATTAAACTGAACGTTAGTGCAATAGGGCGCAAAGAGATCGGACTCTATGTCGACTATTGCAAGCACCCGCCGTTAGACCTTATTGGCTACTTTAATGTCGCCCAATTTAAACAAGATAAAACCAGCGACATAAGAACGCCCAATCCAAGCTGGCTTCCTTTTAGAGGCTGTAAGGTCGATGGCCAGATAAAACCCTATGTCCTCAGTGATAGCGCACTCAAAACAAAGATAGCCATTCTATCTAGCTTTTATAGCTACTTAATGGGTGAGGACTATTGTGAGCGGAATCCTGCGCAGATGTGGCTCAATAAGAGCCGCTTTTCATCTAGCCGAAAATACCGCCTCAACACTGACGACGATAATCAGTTGGCATTTACCGAGTTGCAGTGGTCCTACATTATGTCCACGGTTGAGAAACTGGCCAAAGCACAGCCTGAATTACACCAACGTAGTTTGTTCCTCATTAAACTTATCTACTCCTGTTATCTGCGCGTATCAGAAGTCTCTGCCAGGGCGGGTTACTCACCGGTGATGAGCCAGTTTAAACAAAACCGTCACTCTGGGATCTGGAGTTTTCATATCCCTAAGAGTAAAGGGGGCAAGAGTCGAAGCGTGGCAATATCTAAAGCATTATTAGCTGCGTTAGTGGATTATCGACGTTACCTAAAGCTGTCAGATTATCCCTCTGCTACTGAGCAACATCCATTAATCGTACGTCAAAAAGCCGCTGGGCGAGGGCGCGAAGTTGGCAATGTAAATGCAAACCTCGGAATACGCCATATCCGAGACGAAGTCGATAAGATCATCGAAATAGCGGCGATTAGCATCGAAACAGATGGCTTTATCGAAGATGCCCTACAAATGCGCGGCTTAAGTATCCACAATATTCGTCACACAGGCATTACCCACGACATCAATATTAACGGTCGTCCGTTATCACACGTACAAGCCGATGCCGGACACGAGAGTATCGACACCACCTCGCAATATTTGCACACCACTCAGATAGAGCGTCACGAGAGTGCCCAGAACAAACCGCTAGATTATCTGCAGGGGATTGACACTTAGTGCCTTAATAGAGTCAATATAATAAAACTCTTCCACCATATGATCCGTTTAATCAATATTAAGCGTACTACTTGACGCTCTTATATTTCACATATGAAGGGTTTGACCCTTCATATGTGAGTTCTTATCTTACTTCAATATCATTATTATTTTAATTGTCATCAAGTACCTACTCATGGGCTGTATATTTGCTGACGGTCATTGTGAATTGAAGGAGATTTAAAATGAAAGATAAACGTAACTCAAGTGCAACCGATAATATAGAGATCGATCAGTCTAAGCGCGCCACGCTGACAAAAATGGCTGTAGGAGCTGCTGCCATTCCATTTGCCTCAATATTACATGCGGCCCCAGAAAAGCTGTTGAACCAAGATATTAAACTAATGGCCAATGAAATAGGGCCTTTTGATATTGTCATCAAAAATGGCCGCGTGATTGACCCTGAAACTAAGTTCGATGGGATTCGAAATGTGGGAATTAAAGGTAAACGTATTGCCGCAATTTCTGATAACAAGCTACATGGTAATAAAGTCATTGATGCCACTGGATTAGTGGTAGCACCAGGTTTTATTGACATGCATGCTCATGGTCAACAAGTTCCTGCTGCTCGTGCACAAGCATTCGACGGTGTCACCACAGCATTGGAGATGGAGTCAGGCTTGCTGCCAATTAGTAAGTACTATGATGATTGCGCCAAAGAGGGACGCCCCATTAATTATGGCGCATCGGTAGCATGGACTTATGCCCGTGTAATGGCGAAAGAGAAAGACGTTTCGCCAGCAGATGGCACCATCATTTGGTTCCAAAAAGCGTTTGCCTTAACAAATTGGCAAAATACCTTAGCGACGGATGAGGAATTACAGCAGATTTTATCTTCAGTTGAGCAAGGTCTCAAAGAGGGCGGTTTAGGGATCGGAATTAATGCCGGTTATGCACCAGGCTATGGTCATAAAGAGTATTATCAACTGGCCAAACTTGCTAAAAGCTATGAGGTACCCACTTATACTCATGTGCGATACCTAAATAGTGCTGAGCCAAAATCCAGTTTTGAAGCCTATCAAGAGTTGATTAGTCTGTCCGCGACCACTGGTGCGCACATGCATATCTGTCACTTGAATAGTACGTCTGTGCAGGACATTGAAGATTGTGCCGATCTAATACAATCAGCTGTTGATAACGGTTTAGCTATCACTACCGAGGCCTATCCTTATGGCGCAGGATCGTCGGCAGTTGGCGCAGAAGTGTTCCGCGGTGACGATTGGTTACAGCGTTGGGGCGTGCCAAGTGCCAGTTATATGGAAACTAACGGTAAAGCGTTAACGCAGGAAAAAGTCACCGAGCTGCAAGCGACCGCACCAGGAACCGTTGTAGTGATGCATTTTTTGAAACCTGACGAGAGCAAAGATGATCGCCATAAGATGGATCGTTCAGTGCTATTTCCAGGTGCAGCTATTGCCTCTGATGCAATGCCTTGGCTTAACAGCAAAGGTGAGCTAATTCAAGGTGATATATGGCCACTACCAGCCGATGCATTTGCGCATCCTCGCTCGCTTTGTTGCTATTCAAGGTTCATCAATAAATATGTTAACGAGTATAAAGCTGTATCGCTGGTTGAGGCGATGGAGCGTACTAGTTTAAATGCTTGTCGTATTCTTGAAGATTCAATTCCACAGATGAAAAACAAAGGTCGAGTTCAGGTCGGTAAGGATGCAGATTTAGCCATTTTCAAGTTAGAAGAGGTAAAAGACACAGCCACTTTTACTCACCCTAACATGTTAGCGGCGGGGATGAAGTATCTGTTGGTTAACGGATCACTACTGATAGAGAAAGGTGAACTAAAACTTGATGCGATGCCAGGTGAACCTGTTCGTCGTGATGTATCGGCGTAATTAGCAATAAGAAAGGTTAGGGAGATAAGCCCTAACCTTCATCATTTACAGACACATTTTACCCAAATTTAGAGAGAGCACGTTATGAATAAACAACCAATTCCAGTGACGATATTAGCCGGATTTTTAGGCGCAGGTAAAACCACTCTGTTAAACCATATTCTTACCAACGCAAACGGTATGCGCATGGCGGTTATCGTTAACGATTTTGGCTCTATTAATGTCGATGCCGAGTTGGTTAAATCCCAAAGCGACAACATGATTAGCTTAGAGAATGGCTGCATATGCTGCAATCTTGCTGAAGGTCTGGTTGTATCAGTTATGCGTTTACTGTCGCTTGAGGAGCGCCCCGACCACATCATCGTTGAAACTTCGGGGATTGCCGAGCCTAAAGAAGTTGCGTTGAAGTTTGAAGACCCTGAATTACAAGCCCATGCGCCGCTTAATGCTATCGTTACGACTATTGATGCCGCCAATGTACTTTCTTTGGAAGGACCTATGGCCAACTTGGCTGAGCAGCAAATTCAAGTCGCTGATATTGTATTGGTTAATAAAGTTGATTTGATCGAAAGTGAGCAACTCGAAGTTGTCAAAACCTGGTGTCGCACGCAAGCCCCTTTTGCTAAGTTAGTCGATATTGAATTTGCTAAAGTCGATTTACCGATTCTATTTGATGTACCTGAAAGGCTACCTCAAGCGATTTCTCTGCATGACGACTTTTGTTTACACCAACGTCATGACCACAGCCAATGCAAGCATCATGACCATGAACGCGATAGCCACGCCCACCATCATCATGTAAATCATAGTTTCGACACCTTTAGTTTTGAGACCGATCAGCCCTTGTCTTTGCAAAGTCTGTATCCACTACTTCAGCAGTTTTCAGTCGATGCTTATCGTATGAAAGGCATCTTAAACCTAATTGATCGTCCAGAGCATCGCTGTATTTTCCAATGTACAGGCCAGCGTGCCAATGTCACTGTGGGTGAGCCATGGGATGCCGATGAAAAGCGTTCAACACGTTTAGTTTTTATAGCTCCGATAGGTGGCATGGATGAAATTCAGATGCGCCAAAAATTAGCCCGTTTAGTGAGTTGAATGTAACTCAACCATAGTCTTGTGTACTCAAATTTGCGTGTTAGCAAGCAAAATGTTGCTTCCATGGTACGGCAAAGCTATAACCCAAAATAAGATAAATGAGTTACGTCAAACTAATTTTGATTAAATCGTCGTCATTAATTTAAAGCCAGATGTTAAAAAAGAAGATCTACGCATGATCGAACGCGCATTGCTATTTGTTGGTGCGGATATAGCCTTATATGCCATGTGAGGGTGAACAGTAAGGGCATTAATTGAAGGCATTATGTGCCTTTACCCGTGAGACCTTGGCAAGTCCGTGTTAGCGGGGGCTTTGCTCGCTTTGTTAATAAATAAGTTAACGGGGGAGTATAAAGCGGTAACATTGATAGAAGTTATGTTACGTACTCGTTTAAATGCTGATTGGACTATCGAACCTACATCCCCAAAATGCGTAATATAGGACGTTTGTAAGTCGGTAAATATGCTGAACACGTCGTATTCGATCTCAATCACTTTAAAGATCTCACAACCTTCAACTGCAAAACTCATTATCTATGAGCGTGGGGAGTAGCGTAATAATAATGCAGTGAATGATTTGTATCCTTAATAAGCACTCAATACACTTTTGTATGGTTCGATCCATCAATTGCGATTAGTTGAGTCTGCAGTTTGCACTAATAATAGGTCCATCAGCAGATTAAATTCGTTCTACTAGTCAGTACCGTCAGTTGATTTACTTTTAATAGGGAGAACGGCATTTAACGTCGGCGGTAACATCGAGTAGAAATTGAACTAAATATTTAAACAGAAAATAATGTGGTTAAACAGGAGCGCAATATGAACAACTCTCAGACCAAATTGGATCCTACTGCTAAGGAACAGCACACGGGTAAGGTTGAAACTAAACTAATTAATGAGAATGACGGTTCCTTTACGGGAACACGCTCATGCTTGGTGGGCAGGGCTACAAGCCCCTAGAGGTTAATAGTCCTATGGCTCGCTGGAAGAAGCCGCAGTCACTTGAGTATATTGAGGCAGCTACTAAACGCTGTACCTTCCCTAACTGGCAGTCAGGGAACGAAGATTCCGTCTTCTATAACCTGAATATTCCGTCATTTTTCAAGTCCAGAGTGGTAGCCGCACCAGATCAGTTTAGTGTTTTGCAACGTGATATTCAGCCTGCTCTGCTTAACTTGAGTTTTACTAATCTTGATGGCTCGACTAACCCGCAACTGCGTGACTATCTCGTCGGACCACGACAGGTGCAGGCAATGATGATGGCCCATAAAGGTAAGGTTGTGTTCGAGACCTATCCCGGTATGAACCCTACGGATTACCACGTGTGGATGTCAGCCTCTAAAACCACGGTGGGGCTGTTACTGTCGATGCTTGCAAACGAAGGTAAAATCGATCTCGATAAGATGGTGCCTGCCTATGTTCCTGAACTTGCAGGCACAGCTTGGGACGATATTTCTGTTAAGAATGCCATGAACATGTCAGTGGCGCTAGATACAGAAGAAACTTTCGAAAACCTTGTGGATCCAAAATCTTGGATTTCAGGATTCTTTACGGCAGCCTTTGGTGGGGCTGGTGAACCGAGCGAGTGGCGTAAGCTTCTGAAATCGGCCAAGCCACTTCTAAACGAGAAGCCTGGCGACCTGTTTAGGTATTCTTCATCAACCACGCAAGTTCTGGTTTTGATCACAGAGCAAGTCACTCAGATGGCATGGGAGCAGCTCTGGAATGAGCGTGTCTGGTCGAAGATCGGAGCTCGATCACCTTTTATCGTCGGTCTTACTCCGGACGGTTCACCCATTGCTGCTGGTATGAACTTTACCACAGCTGAAGACATGTTACGTTATGCGCTACTCTATACCCCTAGCTGGAACGTTGTAGCACAAAATAAACTCATAAGCGACGAGCTTTTGAAACTGATTCAGACCATGGGTAATCCATCCGCGTATCAGGGGTCCACTGAACTGGCTTATGGCCAGCGATGGTTCGGTGAGACTCCAGCTTTGAATACGGCTCAATGGGATCACGCCTTCAAGGACGGGGCTATGTTCAAACACGGCAATATGGGGCAGGGGATCTACGTAGATCCTGCGCGTGACTTCTGCGGTGTGTATTTTGGACTTGCTACTAACGACGAGAAAATTGCTGGAGTAGATCATTCTCCGGGTTATCTTAGGGCAGCCGCTAAGAAACTTGCCGGCGGCTAGAGAGCAATTCAAGTATCTTACGTGGCATATCGTGCTCTGGGAGTATATTCACTTAAAGCAGCAACAAGATAATTGCACAAAACAGAGTAAGTCACACCAGCATAAGCCATTAAACATTTAAGCTACTGATGCTCTTGAAACCTATGAGAAGAAAGGTGTAGTCAAAGTAAGTCACTGATAAGGACTACTGGTTGTTATAAGCCAGCAGTCCTTTTGGGGAACCCTATTATAATTATAGCGAGTAGTATTAACCCACACGAACGTTCATTAAGGCGAGTATGGAAAATTCACCTGATATAAAATCAGCTACAACTTCTACAGCACCGTTAGTGGGCAGTAGTCATTCTGCAGCCGAAAAAATTGCATTTGACGATGCGTTGCAGTTCATCATTAAAGTCGGTCTTGCAGCCCATAAGTATGGTTCTACGGCCAGTAGGCTACAGTCATTTCTAGTCTCTTTATCAAGTAAGTTTTGTTATTGTGGTGTGTTTAGGTCTACTCCCTCTGAAATCATATTCGCATTACGTTAAGCACCCGATTCACCTCAAAGAGTAGAGATTTTCCCTACAAGTTCAGATGTGGATTTAAATAAGTTAGCGCGCCTGGTGGAGTTACTTAAAGCTTTAGAAGTCAGCAGCTTGTCACTTATTGAGGCAACGGCTGAACTTGAAGAAATTGATAAAATACCACCTGCATGGGGACCTTGGTGGATCGTGTTAGGTTATGTTTTTGTTGGTGCAGGGCTTGCACCTGTCTTAGGTGGTGGTTGGTGGGATACGTTACTTTCTTCACTGTTAAGCATACTTGTTTTTGGTGTTGTAATTACCTCAGGGCGTTTAGGGTCTACCGCGATGGCTTGGATGCCCCTGTCTACCGCTTTTATTTCAAGCTTATTGGCAACTGTGGTGAAAATATTTTGGTTACCAGAACTGAATCTAGTATTGGTTACTCTATCAGCAATAGCGATTATTTTGCCTGGATATACCATCAGTCTAGGTGCCGGAGAACTAGTTGAGCAGCAGGTTTTGTCAGGTATGTCTAATCTTATGAATGGTTTGTTTTGTCTGGTAAAGTTAATTGTCGGTGGTTGGCTTGGGATTAGTTTCGCTAATGCCATATTACCAGATACACCGAGTATAACAGCGGTACCAATTGCACAACTTTGGTTGTTGATATTTTTCCCTATACTAATTGTTGGCTTGTGCCTCGTATTTCAAACTCCACCGCGTGATCTATTTTGGGTTGCACTGGTATCGAATATTGCTTATTTAGGGGTCATGGCGGGCAGTGCATTGGTAGACAGTAATATGGGGAATTTTATCGGCACAGTAATTGCTGTGGTGATCGCTAACCTTTGGGCTAGACAGACTGGACGGCCAAGTTCTATTGTATTAATCCCTGCTGTTGTGATGTTAGTCAGTGGAAGTATTGGTTTTCGAGGGCTAGCGGCAATGGCGGGAGGAGAGTTACTACTTGGTGCACAACAGTTTTTTCAAATGTTTGTGGTAGCTCTGACGATTACCATTGGGATAGTAGTGGGGCACAGCATAGTTCGTCCAGCTGCCACCTTATAGAATCCGATTATTGATTAGTACTGTATAATTTTAACACTAAAATGGATTCAATTTGAAACCATTAGCTATGAATGCTGATTAACATTAAACATGCCGCGTTAACTCGCGGCATGTTTATATTTGAGTGGATCGACTACTTGCTGCCCACAGCTGCAATGTTAAAGCATAAGGCTTAGTTAAGTACCGTATAGCCGCGACCGACCATGCAGTTACGCATAACACTCTGGGTCTGAGCATCGAATTTTTGTTCTGCTCGGCGTTTATCTGCACCATGCTTTAATGCCCCGCCAATCAAACCTATTCCCGCCCCCGCTTTGGCACCGCTAGAGCCACTGCCACCCGATATTGCACCGCCAGCGGCGCCGATGGCCGCCCCTTAGCTGTTGACTTTAGTATGTCATGACCTAGCGAATTGGACGACTGTGGTTCAACTTGCTGGCTTAACTGTTCACACTCATACATATCGGCGTGATATTGCTGGGGGTCGACATTTTTGCTATCGACAATGATGTTGGCTTTGGTGTAAGCCGACACAGATATAAGAAGTGCAGTACTCAATAATAATTTTTTTCTGCTCATAATTGACCTATAGATTAAAACGGATCGGACAAGGTTAATGTACCTGAGCCATAGCTATCACCCACATTCCTTTTGAAGGGTCAAATCCTTCTATCACCGTGAAGCTTTCCTGATCAAATAGTCGAGTTGTGATTGTAGGGTTTAACCCTTCATATGCGATTAATGGCTTCTCAATTATCTGTATAAAATACCCACAATCAAGAATGTAGCAGTGCTGGTGAGGGGAATACCACTAGCAGTATTTTATCAGTTGGACATAAGGCTGTTGTCCGTTGTTTTCAGTATCACTGTCAGACAGTGGTGATAAGTCATTTGGAGATAGTAATGGGTCACACAAAGTCTTTATCTATGGTGATGTTTTTGTCGATGTTTCTTGTGGCGTGTAGTTCAACACACACCCTTGAAAACCGAGTAACCAAAGATAATTACAGAGCGGTAACGGTTGAGTCTAGTGCAACAGATTTAGCCACTGAACCCTATCGAGTTTGGGCAGACGACTCATCAGAATTTTTGTTTGATCCGCAAGAGGGCACGACGCCGTTGCAGGTGAGTGGCGAAAGGTTAAATATTCTTGCGTTGTCAGGCGGCGGCGCTAACGGAGCATTTGGTGCCGGAATTATTAACGGCTTATACGACAGTAATCAATTGCAGGAGTACAGCATTGTTACTGGCATTAGTGCTGGCTCACTGATGGCGCCATTTGTATTTGTGGGTGGGGATGAGATCCCACGTCTAAAAGGGGTCATGCTTAGCCTTAATGACGACCTTATTTTAGGTAAACGTAATTTTCTAAATACGCTGATTAAGGATGCATTTACCGATGGACAAAAGATGTTTGAATTTATCCAGAGCGTCTACACGGCAGAAATGATTGAGCAGATTGCTGTGCAGCATCAGTCTGGTCGTCGGTTATTTATTGGCAGCACTCATTTTGACTCTGAAGAGCTGGTTGTTTGGAACCTTGGTCGCATTGCCGAGAGTGATCTACCTAACAAGGTCACATTGATCCATCAAATTCTGGCCGCGAGTTCATCAATACCAGGGGTGTTTCCACCACAATTTATTGAGGTTAGCCAAGGTGATAAGACCCTTGAAGAGCTACATGTTGATGGCGGACTTACGGTGCAAATGTTTTTCGAAGTGGTCAATGTTGATTACGGCAAGATCAATGAGGCTTTGGGTTTAACGACGACGCCACAGGTACATGTTATTCGTAACGGCATGTTAAAAGTTCCCTATCAGGCAACTGAGGATAAGGGTGTTGACTTATTAAGTAGAAGTCTTGGCAGTATGACGATTCAACAAGCTAAAGGTGACCTGTATAGAATGCTTTATTTCAGTAAAAATAGTGGGTTAGAACTTTCATTTACTTATATGGATGATGAGTTTAACGCACCTAAATCGACCAAAGATATGTTCGACTTACAGTATATGAAAGCCTTGTACCAGCATGGCTATAGCAAAGCTACATCCACTGAACTTTGGTCAACTGAAGTTCCTTAAACTTACCAAAAGGTAATAATATGAAGAAAACACTTATCACCCTAACACTGCTTACGTTGGCTACGAATGTCTCGGCGACCACATTGGAACAGCGTGAAACGGCGCAGGTGGTTCAAGAGATGGAGCAGCTAGTGTCGGTTACTGAGGAGACAGAATTCTTTATCACCATCGATGAAGATGCCAGTTTTGAGCTAATTGAATATAAAGGTTTTATTAAAGAGGTGTTTAGTGAAATCTATATTAGCCGCCAGCAAGCACAAGCGTTTAACCTTGAAACTGCGCATAAGTTTTACGTTTATGGTGAAAAAGATATTGATATTTTGAGCCGTAAAATTGCAGACCGCATCGATGAGCACAGCCCCGCTTTTTTCTCTGTCGATCTATATCGTGATTATCACGGTGATTCTGGTGACTTTAATTACGTCGCTCGGGTTATCGAATACAAATAACATGAGTGACTTAAGTTAAGCCCTCAACTAGTGGGCTTTTTTTGAGACTAGATGATGCTTAAATGCTAAACCCCTCCCGCTACTAAACATCCAGACATAAAAAAGAGCGGTATCAATAACCGCTCCTGTTCATTACCGTTTCTGTTTAGAGTTCCGATCCATCTTCCAGCTGCCTTATAAGCTAGTCTGGCAGTTTGTACCAATCCCCATAATTAGGATTAGTGTCGAGGCTCTCATCAGCGGACTGCCAACGAATACTGCCGTCAGACTGTTGAGTGACATGCCAATAGTTGTACTCTTGTGTGCACCAATAAATAGGTGTTGAGTATCTTGGCAAAGGCTTCGCTTTCAATCACAATCCCAAATTCAATATTGAGAAAGTCAGAGCGAGGGTCAAAAATGGATGAGCCTATATAGGAGATCTTATCGTCAAAAATGAAAGTCCTATTGTGGTAGTAAGTATCGACATGATAAAGATGGTCCTTTATATAGGCATCATCTCTAAATTCATACAGATTTACGCCCATCTTCATTAATATCGGACGATATTCTTCAAAGTCGGCAGGCACAAAGGCAGAATCATTTGACGCAGATGAGTTGTTGATTAAGCTGGCCGCTGCGCCATTATTTACCAGCGTTTCAATAATCTTAAATTTATGCTGCGTGGGGAAAACGTAAGGTGTTGAGATCACAGCCTTCTTAGCGCAACTTATTGAGCTATCCATTAATCGCTCAACACGGGTTATGAAATAGGGCTTGTTATCCTGCTGCTTGGCCAATGAGTCAAATACCGGTGTCACTGCGCTGCGGATAAATGCCATGCTGGTTAAGTTGCCGACAGCTGATGCAATCGCATTAACCACCACGGTATTTTGATCTGTAGTTTTTGTTACCACTTGATAAAAGTGGCTGTAATTTTTAACTCGTTAAATAGTAATAATCCTGTGGTGTCCTTATTCAAAGAATAAGTAGGTTATATCAACCGAGTGCTGTGCTTGGCGAATGAAGTCGATGCGGTGTGCTAGCGCTTCTGAGGCCGATGGAATAAGGTACACATCGCTTTGGTAAGGATACTGTGCCCAATCTGAGTCAAAGGATGCCTCTACTTCTGTATAAGAGGTGGCGCAGCCGGTTAATAGCTGCAAGGACTGTGACACCCACATGATCGCTAGCCACTGCCTAGGTATCTTTATATTCATGAGCTTTTAGATCCTAATTCGGATAATAAAAAGCCAGCTAGGGTTTAACCTAGCTGGCTGATAGAGGGGGATAGATCTTTTGGCTACTTATTGAAGTAGCCTAATAGTAGACCTAAATTTTCTAGGCCAGTTAAACGTCCGTTTCGTAATTTTGGGTCAACACCCGAGTGCTTGGTTTTGTCCCAGCTGGTGACGGTTTCGATATTGCTATCAATGACGATAACATTATCGGTAGCGGTGTCGTATTGATTGTCAGCAAATAGCTCATCACTAAACCAAACGCGTGACATTTTGCTCATTAACTCACTATCTTTATTGCTTGGCTTTACTCGGCTCCCAGCTAGGTTGTATGGCTTGTTAAAGATGAATGGCAACTCTGCACCACTGCACACTTTACCTATACAACTGATTGATTTTATGAGGTCTCCCAGATAGATATTTTCTTCCTCGTTGTAAATTGTCCAGCTATTAAAACTAGCCTGATAGTCAAATTGATATAGGGTGGATGCAACCAAGCCGTTATCACTGGTTTGTTTGGCCTTGATACGTGCAGGGCCGCTGAACAGCATTTCATTGGCCAACTGATTAAACTGCGCCATGTTTGCGGCTGCGCCAGAGAGTTGACTCTCGTCGTTAGGGGCGTAATCGGTCAGTGCAAGTAACTTGTTGGCCAGCTCACTATTGCCTAGTCCAAAGAAAAATTTAACTATGGCCTCGTAGGCGCTACCTGGCAACATATCGCCAAGGTCTACCTGTGCGTCAACTTGTGCAGGTGTCAGCTGCATCAGGCGTTGCCCAAGTTGAGCCAAGTTGTCTTGCGAAGCCAACCAGGTTTGAATAGTCTGTGCTGATTGCTCGATCCCCTCTGGTGCCTCATTCATCTCTTTGATTAACTCAATGATGGTTGGGATTAAAGAGGTTAGGCTAGGCAAAAAGCTGGTGGTGGCGCCATCATCACTGTTAAAACCGACTACCGTAGGCACTGTGTACTCGGTTTGCGCGGGCTGAGTGGTCAGGTGGTAGCCGCTAATTTCAGGTTTCAGGAACGCCTTGGCACGGTACTCTATGTAGGGCGCAAATGGTTTCAGGTGGTGCTGTGGTGTTATCTCGCTGTCTAGTTTATTGGCGAAACACAGGCCACTGCCAACCAAATTATCGGTATCGATGCAGTCTATGCCAGACCAGGTGCCGACCGTTGATACAAGTCCAGTTGCTTTAGATTGAACGGCCAGCAGTTCAGTCAGACTGAGCTCAGCTAGGCTTTCTGTTTGGTACAGTTCTGTATTGTATTGGGCCAACTTGCCGTTAAAGGTCTGTGCCTGGCCATAGGATTTATAATCAAATCCATAAGGGTTGCTTTGCATGATCGCGCGCTGGAAAAAACTACCAGTGATATTGTCTTGAGTTTGGCTCTGTTGCAATATCCCCACAGACATTGCGCCAGCGCCTTGGCCGATAAGCGTCACGTTATTAGGGTTACCGCCAAACAAGTCGATGTTTTCATTTACCCATTGCAGTGCACGTTTTTGATCGCCCAAGCCAAAATTACCGCCTTCAGGTGTCTTGCTGCCATCCTGCCAATAGCTGCCCAAAATACCGAGACGGTAGTTGATGGTCACTGCGATAAATGGCTTGCCATCTATTGCGCCCTGCGCCACCACATTGTCACCTTGCACTAAAGGGTCTGAACCTGAACCCACTTCAAAATCGCCGCCGTGAATAAACACGTATACGGGTAATGATTCCGATGCTGTGGTATTTTCAGGACGCCAAATATTGAGGTTGAGGCAATCTTCCGATTGGGCCTGAATAGTTGTTCGGTTTTGCGGGCAGGCATTGCCGAATGATGTGGCATCACTGATCGTGGCCAATGTTGCGAGTTCACTGTGAGCAAAGCGTGCTGCATTGGCATAGGGAAGTCCTTTAAATACCTCAAGTTCGACACGAGCAGGTGCACCATCAATATCATTGACGACAACGGATTCACGCAGTGCTTGCAGGGTGTTATCACCTATCTGCAACGCTACCTGCTCCGTTGGCAAGGGCTCAACTGGTGCAGGTATCTCTGGTGCGGGATCGGGGTTGGTGACTTCTGAATTGTCATCACTACCGCCACACGCAGCTAAAGATAACGAAACAAGTACAGCGAGGGCCGAGCGATAAAACATCGTCATAATAGACTCCATAGTTCAGTTCATTTGGCATTGAGTGCTGACTCACTTGCCTCCACTGGTTTTAAGTCGAGTGGGTATATATGTCAGGGAACACTTCAATTTATGACGCCATTTTAGTTGTTTTTTTGACCATGGAATAATCGCCGATGAAGGATGAAACCCTCTCAACACATATTGGAAAGGTGAAATTCCGTTTGAAAAATGAGCGGGTTCCCCCTGGTTTTAATTGATTCGTTCTGCGTTAACTCATAAAAACTAGCGATCTTCATGGGTAAAGATAAATCGGTTGTTAAAGATAGAATAGATGATGATTTGGCCGGCCATAATGGCGCAAAACATCAGTAATGCTGATAGTCCTATGCTTGGGATCGGTAAGATTGCGGTAGCAAAGAAAGACTCACTCGCTCCAACAATTATTCGACTTCCCGGTACTAAGATAATGATCCCTTGGATGATATATACCAGCGCGGGAACATTGCGTATTCTTCCCGCAGCGAGTCCGTATAGGGTAATAAGCATAGTGCTTATCCACGTCCCTACTACCCAGTCAGAGGTAAACCAATGAGGGCCCCACATGCCAATTGCCGCTGCGGGTAATCCGATCACAATATCTTTCGCACTGGCATTAAAGATGACCCCAATTGCGACAGATATGCCGATTAAAGCTAGGATATGCAGACTGAAAGGGATGTCATTAACAAAGGGGCCTGCTGTTGTGCTGCCGAAGAGTTGAGTCGATAGGCTCAAACCCAATACGACGCCGATAAAAATTTTTATGACGATGAGTGTACTTTGCGCCAAGAGTTCTATGCCTGAACGAAAGTCATTTAATGTTAGGCTTGCAAGGGCATTGGTTACGGTAAGCCCTGGTATAAACAGGACTATTGATGAGACGCATAGGGCTAACACGGGTAGCTCTGGAAAATGAGAAGCTAAAACCCCAACCACAAAGCTTGATACTAACGCGACTAAAAACTCAATCAGAATCGCACGTTCACCCGTTAACACTACCTGTGAAAGCCAGGCTAGTAGCCCTAACATGAAGGCAATGCCGACGGCAAGATAAGTACTGCCAACCAACATTAAATAGGTTGGTGGCAGTAACATATTGGCGATACAGAGGGTCAGTTTGGAATACTTATCAGCACCTTTAGCAATTCCATCAGCCTTTTGATTTTTTAATGTTGTTATCAATTTCCGTAAATTTACCGAAGGTGGATTTTTATCTTGCATCACCACTTTTTGGGTTGGTTGCTCAAATACCGTCACCATTTTGGTTGGAGTGACATCGATAGCGATCGCCACACCATGTTCGTTGGCATAAGCCTTAGTGTATTGGGCAACGGCGTAGGGTGCACAACCTGATTGATGTAATTTATCTGCAAACGATAAAATGTCATCCTGCTGTAAAGGCGTTTCATTTTTAACTTTCATGGCTGGTACTCAGTGCGTGGTCATTAATGATGGCAACTTTGGTATGGATAGAGGTGGCATGAACAGAAATGGTAATGATTAAGTCATTCACTTTACAATCGCATATAGAGGGTTGAGTCCTGCGAAAAAGAAAGGGCATTCAGTTCAATGCACTTCACTGCTGAGAAAGAGGTTGTTAAATCTACTAATAGACAATTTTACCTAACGTTTTCATCGCGTAATTCACTTCACTTTACAAACGGCCTGATAAGAGCTTTGCCATTTGAATGGTTTGACCCGTCAAATGAGAGTTATTGTTAGTTTAAACTCACCGTTAACTGGCTCCAGTTATTGACTTACACCCATTTTTACGGAGCTACAAATCATGTCATCACTTACTAAAACTATCTTAGCCACGACACTCGGCCTTGCGTTGACTGCTAATGTTTTGCGCAGGAACAAGTTCACGATGTTGATCCTTCTGATCTAACAAAAGCATCAACATCTGCCTATGTTGGTGTGAATAATAAGGGGGACGTTAAGCTATCGGGCTCACTAGCCTATACACTTGATAATGGACAGATGGCGATGGGCACTATCGAAGGAACAATGAATAAGCAGGGTGACTATAATGATAGTCGTATCCAGTATTTTCATGTGTTTAACATTGATAACGCGGTGACTCCACGTGTCGCGGCATCACTTGATATCATCGTTAATCAACAGTTTACTACTACTACTGCGGTTGGTGGCATTGTTATGTTTACCACCCCTGCTGAGTCGCTGAATATTTTTGTTCGTGGCGGGGTATTAGCAGGTTCATATGATGAGGATTTTGCTAATGCCATGGGAGAAAGTGATACTCATACTCATACTGATATTGTTGGTGGTATGGCGGCTTATTTCTCATGGAAAACAGGTGATGATGGTACCTATATCATGTTTAGCCCAGAATACACCTATTTAGGTGGTAGCATTGAAGACAATACTTTGAAAACATCGATAACGTTTGGCACTCCCTTGTCTCAAGATAAGTCTAAATGGGGCCAATTTAAGCTTGAAAATACCGTGAGCACGATGAGGCCTAGTTCAGAAAAGATTGATATCGATGACACTGCAGCCTAGTTCTTCTTTAAAGCTTACTTTTAAAGGCTACTCAATCTTTCCCGATCTTAAGCCAGTTGAATTGTTCAACTGGCTTTTTTGCGTCTAAAATACGTGCTAAGTACAACCTTGTTAGTTTAATTGAGTGAACTTTTTGCCGATAGTTTGAGCCTCCAAGGTCGTTATAAAAACTGTAAATGGACAAAGTCATAGGGCTCGGAAGGCTATTTAGGAAACAAGCTGCTTAGCTCGCTAATATCTTTATGGGCTGAAATTATTATAAATTTTTAATAAACAGCCTTGTATGAGTCAGTATTCGAAACACACCAATAGCGTGATCGTGCTCAGGATTTTTGCCTGGGGAAGGTATATATTATTTATTGGCAACGAAACGTGCAGAATTTCTAAAATTGTTTACTAAAAGGCTTTGGGTGTGTTTGCCGACTTATGAACTCTTTAACTTTTTGTTGTTTATTTTTGTGTTCAAAAAAGGAGGGTAAAACATATGGACAAAATGACTCAATCAGTGGACTTAGTTAAAGACCATGTGGCAAGTGACTCGATTGGGACAGGGAAAGGGCTCGAATTAAGCCGCCGATCTATGCTTAAAACCTCTGTCGGTGCCGCGGCAATGATACTACCTAGTGGTATAGTCAATGCGACTGACCAACCTAAAGCAGTTTCAACTCCTAAGCTGCCAGACTTTGAGATAAAGGATTATTCTAAGATTCCACAAAGAACTCATCAATACCCGGCCTCTGAACGTGCAAAAAAAATCGTACGTGATTCCATGGCTATTGACACTTTATTCTCTGGTCTTTGGCCCTCTCAATGGTCATCCCCAAAAGCTCATGAATTCCATGATGAAATGGATAAATGCAAAGCCGCAGGTTTCAAAGTTCTAGCTGCGTGTCCATCTGCGGATTCATTGGATGCGTCTGTTGAAGGGATTATGAAGGGGGCTCAGTTCTATCTCAGTAAAATGAAAGAGCGCCCCGATAATTACATGTTGATTCGTACAACCAAAGATATTGATGAAGCGCACAAGCAGAATAAACTTGGTATTTACTTCACTCACCAAGGAACGCAAATATTTGGCGGTGATGTTGACCGTGTAGGCCTCTGGCGAGAGATGGGCTATGGTTACTGCCTCCTAGCATATAATCAGCGCAATGATGTGGGTGATGGTTGCTTCGAAATTGAAAATCGAGGACTCACAGCTTATGGTAAGAAATTAGTCGATGCCTATAATCGCTACGGTATGCTGGTGGATGTAAGCCACACTGGTGAGCGTACTTCCCTTGATGCAATTGAACGCAGTAGCCAGCCTGTTATATCTTCACATTCAGGAGCCAAGGCGATTGCTGACTATCAGAGGAGCCTTACCGATGCCGTTATTAAAGGAGTTGCTTCAACGGGTGGGGTTTGTTCGATAAATATGGTTGCAGCTTTTATGGATACGTCTAATCCAGATATATTGACGACTGATACATTATTCAAGCATATTGATTATATGGTTAATTTAGTCGGGATAGATCATGTTGGCTTCGGTTCGGACTATATACCTAACATCAATTTTACAGCGTCGATTATTCAAACTCCAATGGGACAAAATGTATTCCCTGATGGAGGCTACAGTGCTGCTGTAGGGGCAAAAGGATTCCCTACACCAGCGCCATATCAAATTGTTGCAGCATTAATTGATAAGATGCTTGAAAGCGGATATTCAGAAGCAGACTGCGGCAAGTTCTTGGGAGGTAATATGTATCGCGTATTTGACCAAGTTTGGGTGTAAAGTGTTAATTATAATTTTAGGCTGATTGCTGATTCAATGGGGATAAACGGACAGCTTTTTTCGCGATAAATAAGCGCAATAACAAGTATTGCGCTTATTATTAAAAGTCCTATTTTTTCTGTTCGCGGCGAATTGGTGTACCCGCTTTGACACTGGTGTCTAGCTCTGTGTTATTCACAACGACTTTACCATTAACAAGTAACCAATGAACGCCCACAGCTGGGTGGTTCGGATCTTGGTAGGTACCGACATCGGCGATAGTGTCAGGGTCAAATACCACAATATCAGCATCCATATTAGGCTGAATGCGGCCTTTATATTTCATTTGTGGGGCAAAATCTTCAATCAATCGCGCTGGCATCAAGGTCATTTTACGCAACGCTTCAGTCATGCTTAATAATCCGCGTTCACGCACATACATTCTTAGTACTTTGGCAAATGTACCGTTTGAACGGGGATGAGAGAATAGATCTGTTGGTAGTGGCCATTCATCACCTGCGTAGTTGTCAATATGACCCTCTTCGTCCATGTGCATCCAGAACATCTCATCAGACTCAATTAACACATTTGGATTGAGGATCGATACGTCTAGCTTCGCCAAATCTGCAGGGTTACTCTCATCTAAAAAGTGCCAAACAATAAAGGTACCAGGCTTGTTTGCTTGATAGTCGGCAAGTTGCTCTTCTGTCATACGCTCCTTGCCCAGCTGAAAGTTTTCTGCGGTTGAGCCCATGCGCTCACGCCAGCCTTCGCCACTAAACATCGCTGCACCGACGACCGTGCTCGCCGCTCCCCAAGGGTAAGCACCAACGGTGACATTTATGCCTTGTTCCTGTGCCTTATTGACCATAGGTAGGATGGTGTCGATATCTTTCAATGAGGTACTGTTAATGTGGCAAAGATGCATATGTGCACCAGTAATGGCGGCATTACCCACCAACTCTTTTACTGCTTCAAAAGAGCTTTGTGGTTCTGCATTACTTGCATAGCGCACATGAGTAAATGTGGCTACATCACGCTCTGCAGCTAACTCAGCCAGTGAATAATATTCTTTTTGGCCATGGCCTGGCGCGTAACCTGCGTTAATTCCTATGCCGAGGCCGCCTTCATCAAGACCTTGTTCAATTAACTTCATGATCTTATTTTCTTGTTCAGGCGTAGCAATATCCATTTTCCAATCATTACGTGACTGGGCTGCTTGGAAATAACCGGCAGTTGCTTCAGGTTTGGTGTCGCTAAAGGTTGCGATACGGGCATAGGTCCAGCCAGCTGCTGCGCCATAGTTAAGTGGCAAGCCTTTTTCCCCTTGAGTGGCATACCAATCACTAATCGGTAATACGCCTGATTCAAGCTCAAGCATAGTGGTTACACCTTGCATCGCCTGCATTCTGTAATCACCTATATTCTGCCCATGAGCATGCACGTCGATAAATCCTGGCGCAACAACCTTGCCCGTCGCATCGATGATTTGGCTGCCTGTGATTTTATCGGTGGTGACAGATATGATCTTGTTGTCTTTGATCCCCACGTTAGCGATTGCGTCAAAGTTAGTTTCTGGATCAATAACTCGACCATTTAAGATCACAACGTCATAGTTTGCTGCCATAACAAATGGAGAGAGTAACCCGAGGCCTATCACAGAAGCTTTTTTCATAAATGAAGATAATTTTTTCATGAGTAATGCTTTCCTTAATTGATGATTCAATAGTTTAATCTTGGCTAATTACACTTAGTATTTATGCCTAATCAGGGTTAATGACAGCACGATATTAAGTTTGTTATCGGGATTTTCCACGCTTACCGTGTTAGGGGTTGACTTCGCGAGCTATATCGCTAGTTTATGCTAGTAATTTCGCTTAGTTAAATCACTAATGATGGATCAAACCCTTCAATACTTATACGTTATTTGATGGATGATAAGCACGCTAAGTGATAATTTGATGTTTTAGGCAAAAAAACCAACGGATTAGGTTGGGTCTTTTAGTGGCAATGACTGTTCATATTCACTTAGAAGCGATAGCCGAAGTTTATCGTGAATGAGCTTCTGGTTTCTCCTTTATTATAAAGGGCGGTAATATTGTAGTTTCTGCCTATTTGTTTGTTAAAGCCGACCAAGTAAGCCCATTGTTCAAGTTCTACGCCAACGTCATAAGTAAAATCTCGACCTAATGCGTCGATATAGCCTAGATTGCCACTCATTGTGGCTTTAAGACCTTGGTATTCGGCTCCCACAAATATCTGGGCTCGAGAATCAAGAAATTGATAACCTAACATAGGCTGTATAGTTAAAATACCATCGCCCCAGTTATCCTGTCCCTCAAGACGTGTTGCACTATACGTAGCGGTAACGGATGCAAAAAACTCTTTGTAACCAACAGAAAGGGTTGTGCCTATTCCGGCCACATCGTAGTCTAGGTGTAGTGGTACGCTGACTTCTCCAGGAGAGCACAAATCAACCCCTGCACCAGCAACTGCACTACATGCCAGCTTACCGCCAACGACTCCTAATTTATCTTCGAAAACGTCTTTCATCTTGCCGGTATATTGTGCATCGACCACAGCATCTACATTTACCTTACCTAGCACGCCATACACGTTCCAAAAGGGAAGGATATTGACATCGGCTCGAAGGGTATAGCTTTGGGCATTGACCATGCCTACAGAACTGGATGGGTCAAAAAACTCATCCAGATTTAGTCCCATAATGTCAAAACTGTCAAAACCCACATTCATATCTTGATTACGGTAAGCCACAGAAAAACCAAATGGCATAGGCACATCAATGCCCTGTTGGCGCACCAAATCTCCCATTAAAGGAAATAACCTGTCTAGATCGACCTTCTCTTCACGAATGCGTGGGTCGGACACTGTTGAGAGCAGCTCTTGGTCTATAACTAGGGGGCCTAACTCGTCATCATAAAAGGTAACAGGTTTAATTGTCGCTCTATAGCTTACAGTTTTCTTTCCTTTTATCCCATCAGCCTTGATGATCTTACTTTTCATCACGGTTTTACCGTTGACCAGCGTTGTAAACTCAATATTTTGTGAGTATTTTTCAACGCGATAACCTTCATAGTCATAAGGCTTAGAGTTGGTGATCTGCATATGGCTTGGATTACCGTTAATAACGAACAGCTTTACTCGCATAAATCTGAAGTATGCGATGTCTTGAGGTAGGCCGTATTTTGAGTAGTTAAAGCTAATTTCAACCACCTCTGGCGATAGTTCATTGACGATTAACGATGACTTATCATAGCTTTCTAAATAATTCTTTAACCGATACTCGATTTTGGATATTTTTTCAATATTGCCGATAACATCTTCTTTTGAGTCAAGCTTGCTTTGGTCGTACTTGATTCTCAGGTCGATATTGCCATTATGATCAGTGCTTTGTACTAAAAAGACTTCAGATTCAGTAACGTCTCCGCCGTCGTCAAATCTACGTTGCACATGTTCAACCATCTGGTCACCATGGGATAGTGAACTCAAACCAAGTTTGATGATTTCATCAGAGATCCCGTAACGATCAAAGGCATTTTGCTGCGCTTCGGTTTTTGTTTGTGTTACAAACTGAGTTTCATCTGCGTAGGCACCATTAGAAAGTGCCAAGACTAAGGTTAGTGGTATTGCTTTAAGCATCTTTTTGCCGATAGAGAAGTTACTTACTGAGAGAGAGTGTATTTTCGTCATGTAGTTACCCTTAAAGTTTGCCACGCTATGGCGTTACCATTTTTACCCGTTATGGGGGGGCGCAGCTGAGATATGTCGTCATATCGCTTTCAATGAGGTTATTTTATGATTAGATGTGACAATTAAGTAATCGCATATGAAGGGTGACACCCTTCAATAACAGCTGATGGGATAAGGAACAGCTTTATTTACAGCTTGTTTATGAATGGAACTTAAATCATTAAAATCATGATTTTGAATGGAAATAATGGTATCAAACTAATGTCAGGTACTTTTTGGGTTTACAATGAGTGAATACTTTTTATGAGTACGCATTTTGAGAAGCTCTTAGAATGCAACATTTTTAGTAGCGACCTAACCTCGTGCTGAAGTCGCTCTATTTGTAGTCAGTCAGCTGCTATTTAGGATCAATGTGTAGTAAGCGTGTGTAAAAGCGCGCCACAGCCAAGCAGATAACCAACATTAATAACATTAATAGTGGCGTGATAATCTCATATTGCGGTGTGCCATGTAGTGCATTCATCGTCATGATAAGTAACAGATTTGCGCCTAATATTCGTTGTACTGCAAGTGATGGTTTGCCACACAGGCCATATATAAACAGCATGTTAACCATATAAAAGACGATAAGTTGCCAGAGTTCAGTGAGTGTTGTTAATACCAAACAATACTCAGCAATAAATACCACACCCCATGCTAGACAGGCCAGTTTTGCCTGCCGAATAAGGCTATCGGGCATACGTACAGTGGTATTTGCCAGTGCAGCCCCAATCAGCGGGAACATAGGTCCTCCAGGTATAGCAAAATAGATCCATAACCCAAAGCATGTTGATGAGATGGCCATTGCGGTAAACGCGTTGTTTAATTGGAGTCTGAACTGGTTAACGTTGTTTTTTTTGTTAACCGCCGTAGCTTGGCTATTTACGTACTTAGACCAATAGAGCGCTAATACATGAAGCTTCTCCGCATCATCATTGATGGCCGCTGTAAGTAACCTCATTTCATACTCCAAATGGCTCAAGCTTTTTTCGATAACTTGCCTTTCACTTTCATTACTATCTTTTACTAGCTGAGTAATATGAGCTTGAATTCCATCGGATGCATCGATAATGGTTCGCCACTTGGCTTTTTCGTGACGTAAGCGATAGTTGCTGGCTGCTGGCAGCGCCAGTAGTTCTCGCATTTTATTGATATGATGTTGTCCGTCAAACATATCAGATTTAATCTCTAGCTTGCGCTCTTCGACCAATGCTTGTTCTAAGGTCGTTTTCGCTAAATTAAACTGGTTAGTTAACGCCTTAAGTGATTCAAAAAACAGTGACTCGGTGGTTGTTGGCCACAAAAAGCGATAGACAGCCGAGTACACCAGAACACCTAGCATGGTTTCTTGAACTCTTAAAATAGCGATATCAAATGAGGCTATGCCGTTGGTGCCACCGAGCATGGCCACGATGGAAAATACAGCGAATGCCATAGTAAAGGCGTAACCGTAACGCTTGTTGGCGCTAAAAAAAACACACAAAGCCAGAAATAATTGAAAAAAAACGATGAATAACAATCGATCTTGGGAAAAAAGACTGATTAGCAGCAAGGCAAAAAGTATACCGACAACGGTGCCCAATATGCGCAGTTTCCCCTGCTGTATGCCATGACCAAAGGTTTCTGTCGCTGAAATTGCAATAACGGTGATGGCCGCCCAATAAGGTTTATCCCATTGAAAAAAAAGGGCCAAAGCAATCGAGACACCAACAGCTAACGATATTTTTATCGCTTCTTTCATTGTTGAACTGAGCATACCATTCTCACTTTAATGCTTAATTATTTGTACTGATGCTGTCATACCTACCCGCAATTGAATCTCTTTAGGAAGGTGAGTCAGTTTTATCTTTACCGGTATACGTTGAGCGAGTCTTATCCATTGAAAGCTAGGGTTAACATTGGGTAATAATTCATTGCCTGTACTGCCGTCTGATTTAGCAATGCCATATCCAATACTTTGCACTTCACCTTCAAGCACTTCACTGTCGTGCATGAGTAGGGTAACTTGCGCCTTATTATGGATGCTGACATCGTTGAGATCGGTTTCTTTGAAGAAACCTTCAATCCAAAAACTAGAGGCATCAATTAACGCTACAATAGGGCTATTAGCAATAACCTGAGAACCCACTCGGTAGTTTAGATTGGTAATGTAGCCATCTATTGGCGCACTTACTTTGGTATACTGTAAATTCAGGTTGGCTTCTTCAACTTGTGCTTTGGCCACTAACAGGTTGGCTTGCGCCGTTTCAACTGCATTTTGTAAGTTATTCAGTGTTAATTGTGATTGCGCACCAGGTGTCAGTTTTTCAAGGTTATTTGCGCGCTGGGCTTCATTCTCTGCTTTATCTAATAAGGCTTTAGCTTGCTTCTCGCTAGCAATGGCTTTGCTTAAATTGACGTGGTAAATGCTCGGATCAATTTCAAATAACAACTGTCCTTTTTTCACAAGAACGTTATCTTTGACCATCATATTGATAATTTGACCTGTCACTCGAGGAGTGATTTGAATAATATGAGCTCGTACTTGTCCATCTCTGGTCCAAGGATTCGCTAAGTCTGTCTGATATTGCGAGTACAGCGTTCCTATAGCCGCCGAAACAATGATAAATGTGAGCAAGTATCGTTTAAACATGAGGTTACCTATTTATAAAATTGAAATAAACTGCGTAATCACACCTATAAAGATGATTGTGATGGAGAGATCTACAATCGCTGGTGCTATAACATATTTGTACCAGCCAAGTCTGGTTCCAATCGTGGTCAATACCGCCGTCAAAACGTAAGCCAGTATTCCAACAAGCAACAAGGGGGGGAAATAGACATCACCCAGCGCTATTTCATGGGGCATGATGTTCATCGTTAATAGCCTCCGGTTCTAAGATGCGTAAACAAGGTCTTTATATGCATACCTGTTCAATAGACTGCAGATATTAATTGACTGGTAGTTAATCTAATAATCTCATATGACGGATCAAACCCATCAAAACAGCTGAACAATCAACTTCAAGTGTGTTAGGTTCTAAGTTAATGATTTGAATGGTTGTCGATTCCGGCCCATTTTTTTGCATTTTTCAGGGAGTAGAATCATGAATTTCAGTTTAGAGCAGCTGCTTGCTTTTGTGACTGTGTATGAGCAAAAGGCATTTAGCAAAGCGGCGGTAAAATTGGATAAACACCGCACCACGATTGGTCAGGTGATCACTAATCTTGAGGATCAACTGGCCATTACCTTGTTTGAAAGAGTAGGGCGTACGGTTGAGCCGACCCAAGATGCCACCTTGCTTTATCATTATGCTAAACAGGCCATTGAACAAACTCGGACCTTCGATCGAATGGCTTTAAGCTTAAGTTATGGTGGTTTAGAGTCTGTCACGATAGCTTATGCCAGCTTCATTCCTCAGCAGGTGCTCACCACAATCCGAAAGGTCCTGATCAATGACTTCCCCCATATGAGGGTAAACCTGCTGGTTCGCTCCAAGGCTGAAATTAAACAAGGTATTCAAGATGGGACTATTCATTTTGGTCTTGTGAATGTATTTGAAAGCAAAGTGATTAACAGTATTGACTCTATGTTGTTACGCAGTATGGCGTTTGTTCCTTTTACGGGTGAAAGCAGCATACTTGCCCAATTACCGTCAAATGAAACGTTTACAGCCATGAAGTCTACACGGCAGTTTGTACTCAAATCGATGCTCGATGATGATATGGCCGCAAAAATTGTTCTCTCGTCACAGTATGAGGTGGTCGATCAGCAGACGTTAATTATTAGAATGGTTCAAGAGGGACTTGGTTGGGCACTATTGCCTCGAACTATTTCTCAATCTGAGTATTACTCTGAAAAAATAGTAGAAATAGATTCCGATACGATTAATGAAGCAATCCATGTACCTGTTTCAATGTGGTGTCAACATTCAAAACAGGTTGCAATCGTCAAGAAATCAATTTCTAAGTGCATTATAGATTACATACAAGCGGTAGACTCAGCCGTCAACTAACCCTTGTACCATATAGCCTCTCTTAAGGAGAGGCTAGCAAGTTTACTATTCTACCGAGTTCATTTATCTCTTCACCTTCCCCATATTAAGCACACTTTTCCCAGTTAAAAATCGATACAAGGTTACGCAATTGGGCCAAAGGCTATGAAGGGTCTAATCCTTCATAGGCGATTGTCAGTAACAAGTAATAGCGAATAAAATAATCCTGAAATTATGACGCTCATTCTGACGATTAGCACGCTGTGGTGTGCTGGAGAGATATATTCACTTGCGCTCAGTCTGCACCTTTTAAATAAACATGCACTGAACAGCAGTCCATGTAATTAACATAAAAGTGATCAGCCAATGGAAACACTACAGTATATTTTAAATGTATCACCGTACTTCCCAGTCTTGTTGACCTTAGTCTTGGGAGCCTTAGTTGGTAAGCTCGCTATCGGCCGTTTTGTGCTCGGCAGCATTGTTGGAACCCTACTGGTGGGCATTGCTATTGGTCAAATAGGTGTTGATATCACGCCATCCATTCGATGGGTTTTCTTTGGCTTATTTATGTATGTGGTTGGCTATCAGGGCGGGTATCACATTATCGATACACTGCAATTACGAAAAAAATCGATATTATTTGCAAGTATATTGATGAGCCTTATGTCCATGGTAACCCTTGCTATAGCGAGCTGGTTATTTAATCTCGATCTTTATCTCGCCATTGGCATGGCAGCGGGCAGTTTTGTGCATCCTGAAATCATTAATGTTGCCACTGACGCCATTGAGCAGCTACCAGGTTTGACTAATGGGGCTAAACATGTGGCCCAAAGTGAAGTGCACATGGGTTATATGTTGACGGTAATTTTTGGAGTGCTAGCGCCTGTATTCATGATGAACTGGTTGTTGCCAAGCTTTTTTAAGGGGTCTTTGGGCTCACTTTCAAGCAGACGTGATGACTTAGCATTAAATGTAACTCGTATGTCTAGCTATCAGCCTATTAATACTGCGCAAAATATCGTTAGACGGATTTTTGAAGTAAATGAGCAAAGTACCGTTGTTGGTAAAACCTTAGCGCAACTTAATGCTCCATCCATCGATATTATATTTGAACTGTCGCGCCCAAATAATCGTGACAATAGCGCTAAGGACAGTGAGTTTATTACTGCTGGGGATCTCATCACTATCACCGGGAGGCATAATACGCTTTTTTATTTTGATGATAATGTGTTAGGTACAGAAATGCCTTACGATACACACAGTGATACCCGTGTAAAAAATTATCTTATGCTGATCAATATAGACGATTTTGTGGGTCAGTCATTACAGACGATTAAGGCAGATATTAACCAACGTACTCATAGAGAAGTTTGTATTACTCAGTTAGTCAGGGGCGATAAGCCCCTGGAAATCACCCCCGATCTAACTGTAAAACAACACGATATTGTGCAAGTCACTGGTAGCTTAAGTGATCTGCAAAATGTGAAAAAGACCTTCCCACGTGCGTTCAACAGTGCTGGGACCAACCAAGCCATATTTGGTATAGGCTTAGTATTGGCGTATCTCATCAGTATGTGGCACCTCAATATAGGCGGTCTTTACCTCTATTTTAGCCTTGGCTTTAGCAGCCTGGTATCCGGTATTGCGGTTGGCTGGGCTTGTCATAAAATTAACCCATTAGAACTACTACCTAAAAATTTAACTAATCCTCTTAGAGATTTATCACTATTAGGTTTTATAGCGGTAACAGGTTTGTATTTTGGGCCACAAATGCTTGAGGCAATGAATACAAATGGGTTTAAAGTTTCATTAATTGGAAGTTTTGTGGTGCTGATCTCGCAACTCATTTCATTTATTTTTGCTTACTGGCTTTTCAACATTAAACATCCAACTGAATTAATGGCGTGTACCAGTGGTAGCCTGAACTCGGGTCTAGGCTTGTCAGCCTTTTATCGACAGGGCAAGGTTGAAGGCACTATTTATGCGATGGCAGTATCTTATATTACAGCAAGCTTTTTAATGTTGATTGTCGTCTCAACGCTCTTAAATTTTATGTAAGCCTTACAATCGATTCCTGCATATACACGCCTCGAACTATAGGCTAATTACCCATTCCTTATTTCTGTTGAAATTAATTTAATAGGCTGATACAAGATGATAAAAAAAATTTCGTTATGCATCTTACTCATGGCTTCATCACAGGCTATAGCCCAAAGCTCGTACTTTTTTGATGAAAAAGATGGACAATTTGATTTAGGTTATCATCTTGCTGAAAATGCTTACGGTTTTCTACCTGTACCAGTTTTAATCACAGAACCCGCTGTAGGAGCGGGCGTGGGAATAGTGGGGCTATTTCTGCATGAGACTGACTCAGAAAAAGAGCTAAGAAGGCAAAAGGCGTTGGAGTCTATTGAAGGCGGCGCACAATTAATGCCAGCAGCAATGACGTTGGTCGGTGCGGGTGGGACAGTAAATGGTACCTGGTTTGCGTTTGCCGGTCACCGTCACTCATGGTTAAAGGATAGTATTCGATATACAGGAGTTGGTGGAGCCGCGAATGCTAATCTTGATATCTACACACGCTTAGGAGGGCTGTTACCTGTAGAACACGCAATACAGTTTGATACAAAAACTGAAGCGCTATTTGCCATGCAAAAGGTACAATTTAGGGTCGCTGACACACCGCTAATGCTTGGGGTTAAGCAGTTGTGGGCAGAGTCGAGCATATCATCGTCAAATGCCTTAGTTGATTGGATATTGCAAAATAGCCTAGGAGATAAAACGACAACATCGGGTTTAGGGTTTATTGCTGAATACGATACACGAGATAACATCTTCTTTCCTAAGAAAGGTTATACAGTGTCGGCCGAGTACATGGTTTACGACGAAGCGTTGGGTTCAGATAATAATTATCAAACCTTGGAAGCAAATGGTGAATTTTATTTGCCGCTTTCTAAACATTGGACGTTTGCTTTTGCGGGTAGTTATGACCAGTTATACACAGGGGGCAGTAAACTCGCTCCGACAACTAAACCCTATGTTGATCTGCGTGGCGTGTCGGCGTTCAGGTATCAAGGCGAGCAAGTGGCCACAGTGCAATCTCAGTTAATGTATCACTTCGATCACCGCTGGACTGTTTCCGCATTTTACGGCTATGGCGTGACCAGTAATGATGTGATTGAAGCGGGGGATGCATCAGTAAATGCATACGGGGTAGGGTTTCGATATCAACTAGCAAGGCGCTATGGCATATACATGGGGATCGATTTAGCCACTAGCGGTGAAGAAAATGCAATTTACTTCAAATTAGGTTCAGGATTTTAGCTGCACATTATTGATAATCTAACTTTATGCTCAGAATTAGTACCTTCCTCTATAACCATAAATGGGCTAGGGCAGTGAGGTGTTATCCATTTTTCCCTTAAACAATGGCCGGACCGTTATGACGAGAATCTAGGAGTGACTTTCTTTAACTGCTAGAATTTATTTCACAGCTACTCCAGCTGTTATCTTGGCGACACCGCAGTTGCGTTAGCTTCACTTACAATACAGCTGTAAAATAGCGACTTTCTTTAATGGTTGCATTGGTTTGATAAGTAAAAACTTAGTAGATTGTCGATTAAAATCAAGAAAGTACATTAGCATGACATATTTTCCAACTATTTAAATGGCTTATAGATAAAGTTTGATATCAGTTAATGCCGATAAGTGACATTATCGGCAATTGCCCTAAAGGGGCTTTCTCGTGTGTAATCAAGAAACTGTTATGCCGTTGATTACGATTATGCCTCTGTCGTAATTAGCTATTATTTTGAAGCTTGAATTAGATCATAGATGAAAAGCATTAGAACATTACTTAATTGAAGAGTTCTATTAGGGCTAGCCCATCTTTAGAGGTCATGAAACTAAGTAATGAAGTGGTATTTCACCGATTTATATAGTTATGCCTATATTTGGTCGCTTCTTGCATGTGTATGGCTGATTGATTGAATTAGAGACGACCAGGTCGACATGACATTAATCCTCTATCAGCTAATTCAAACCCACTAGACCAGTACCAAAAGAACTGGCTTTTTGTAGCGTTGATGCCGCTACTAAGAAATTATGGCATTAAGTCACTAGCAGCTAACGCTCAATATCCAGTTTGGATAATTAACTAAGCAATAGTTTTCCAAGTTTTCAGTGCGGGCCATGGTTCGGCTTATAGTTCGAGCATCGAATGCTCAGTATTGCTAAGCGAAATTAAGTTCCACAAGCTCAGTTATATAGCTGCTCAAACCGGATTTAACATCGTGCGCTGTGTGGCTGCTTTAAAAGTTTGCTTAGCTCAACACGCCAGATTTCAAGTAGCGCATGGTTAATTTATGTAGGCGATGTGAGCTGATGATCAATACTGATGAAAAAGTATAACCATAACGTGCAGCAATGACTTAGGTATAGAGCAGCAAAGGCTTGTGAATATCGCTGTGTCATAAGCTCATACCTACATTTCCCTACACCCACACCGAATTTAACATAATATACATTGTGCGCAGTTCTGTGTAGGTGTGATTGGCTATAGATATAAAGATGCCGATAATGTGATTACCGGCATTTGTTCGTCATTCCTTCTGCGCTCAGACTTCGCTCGTCGTCGTTCCTTACCATGCCTCAAGTTTCAATTGGGTTGTCTTCAGTAATTGATCTAAGTTCGCCGTGGCAATGTTGGCAAGCAATAAAAACAGACTGTTCAAAATCATCTGCCCACCAAGGTTTAAAGCAATGTTTGCATTGATATATTGGCGCATCCTCGCGCTGAACCATTGTTACGCCGCCTTTATATTTAACGAGCTGCATGATGCCTCCTTAAGTTGTTCTAGTGTATCGTCCAGTTCACCAAGTAACACACAGCTCTTAGCTGTAAGTTGTAGCAAGGCTTCTGTTGGGGCTAATCCTTTTAGCAGAAACTCATTAATGACCTGTATATCATTACGTTGCTGTATGGCTGCATTGATTAAATCATCCATGATATTTCCTTATTTAGCGCCTGAGATCGCACCGTTATTAGAGTGTTTTGACATTGGCTTGATGGTTAACCCGAAGCGTTTAAGCTCAAGGCCGCCATAGTTATTAATGATGAAACTCGAAGCATCGACTTGATACTCACCGGCTTGATATGCCGATGCTGGGTTCTCAACCTGTAATTTCATTTGAACTGGAAATTTTCCGCCCAGGTATGCGTATGCAATCTGTTCATAGAAAGTTCGTCCAGGCTTATCATCTTTTGGCTGCATGGTGCGTGTAATTACGTTGATATCTTCAGGGAAAACTTCAATTTTAAGCATTTTGCTATTCCTTATGCGTAAGCTTTAAAAGGTAAAATGTTGGATTCGGCAACCCGTGGCATTTGATACCAACTTGGGATTGCTAAAGGTTTAATTTCAATGGTTTCAGAGCGCTTCAAAGTCGGACACATGCGGGACACATCAAACTGTTGACCGATATCGATACCTATCGCTTTTAGACGGGCTTTATGTTCATAAAACTGACTAGATTTTAATTGCTGCCTTAGATCGCTTCCGTGTTGCCACATCAAGGCGTAACACTGAGTTGCATTTGCTGCCTGACGGCTTTAACTACACCGAGGTTAATTAGTTGGTCAGCTATTGATTGGTGTTCATCATAGGATATTTGAATTGTGTTCATGGCTGTCTCGATCTCTTTTAGATGCGGGTAAAAATCTGCTTCAGTCACTCGTCCATAAAATTGCAAATTATGTCGTTTAATCAGTGCTTGTCGTAGGCTGTGCTCCTCACGTACAACACCTTTTTCTTCACAGTACCTAATTAGGTCTTGGATATAATTCAGTCGTTCATCAGAAATTTGGTCTTTTCTACGTTGGTCTTTTTTTAGATGTTTAATAAGTTCTGCAGCTTTGTTATACAGTTTGGTCATCAACCAAGTTGAAGCTTCTCCCCAGTTACATGTATTCCCGTCAGGATAAAGTTTAGGTTTGCGCCCTCGCCCAATTTGCATCGATGACAAGCCGCGTATGAATGATTGCTCTTTGCCCTTTCCTACTTGATGGTTAATCGTCCAGTCTATTGCCGTTATTTCTGCGCCGTTACCGACTAGTTGAGCGGTTTTTCCATTGGGTGTTTGACGATATTGAACCTCTGTATTTTTGGTGAACGGCGGCAAGGGCTCTTCTCCGCTTAAGTGAGTCTATTCATATCAAAGATCATAAATAACATTATCATTTACAACACTTTCTTATCTGTGAATAAGTGGATATACCTTGCCATCATTATCATCCGCCCTATTTAGCTTTAAAGGGCAATGTGTGCAGTCCTTTTCTATAGAACAAGGGTCTCATTCTATTCTTGTACGATGCAGCCGAGACGGACGGTTTAAGGTTAAAGAACCAAGAACTGAAAGGCGATGTACAGTTGATCACTATGTAAGAAGACGGGTACACGATCTACCAGTTAGTGGACGTCCTTGTAGCATCGAAGTCGAACTTGCTCAGACCAGAGATAAAGACGGAAGAAGGTTAATTGAGGCGACTGAATACGTTGCCAAAGGAGCGCGATATACCATTCGCTTCTGTCAATTCATCAGTGGATTATGCCGGTACATGAGTATTCACGCAGTGTCTCAACATCTAGGCATTCGTTGGGAAACGGTAAAAAACATAGATAAGGAATATCTACATTCAACTCTGCCAGGCTTGGAGCCCGCGAAGCTTAACAACTTAATCCATATTGGCGTTGATGAGGTGGCCCGAGCTAAAGGGCATGACTACATGACCGTGGTATATGATTTGGTTTCTGGTCATTTAATTTGGGTCGAACACGGTAGAAAAGCAGCAGTCCTTATTTCGTTCTTCGAGCAATTATCAACCGCGACGAGAGACGGTATTAAAGCGGTTTCAATGGATATGGGACAGCCTTATCAATCCGCCGTAAGAAAAATGCTGCCTAACGCCGATATCGTTTTCGACCGATTTCATGTGATGCAAAACTACGGCCTGCTAATCAAAAAAGAGCGTTCCAAAGCCTTTCGAAATGGTTCTCATGAAGAGAAAAAGATGCTCAAAGGAACGTTATTCCTCTTGCTGAAAAACGCCCATAAACTGGATGATAGGCAGTCAGATAGGCAGTCAGATAGGCAGTCAGATAGGCTTGGTGACTTACTCGAGAGTAACAAGACTCTCTGCATTGTTTATATGCTGAAAGAGCAGTTACAAGCGATATGGGATGAAGCGTGTTACAAGTCGATGGTAATGGCACTTGAAGCTTGGTGCGGTCTTGCTAGGTCTACGAGGATATTGTCCTTGTGTAATTATGCAGATGCACTATTGGATAGAAAAGTCGGCATCTGCAATTACGCAAAATATAGATTAACCAATGCTCGAGTTGAAGCTGGGAATGTATCTATTGGTTTACTCAGGCGAAGAGCTAGAGGGATCCGAGACATCGAATACTTCAAACTCAAGATCAGACAAACATCAGTCCCTGATACCCATTCAACCTTTTATCCAAATATCAAGCTCATGTAAGCGGAGAAGAGCCGAAAATTTAATCGAAAGACTTTCATCCACACGTTTACATTCGTGAATAAACATAAAATAGATCCCTAAGTTAACCTGTCAAATAACAGTTAACACCGCAAAGAAAATAACAATCACCAAACTTAACATTAACAAGTTACAACAATCAAGCTGTAAGCAAAGAGCTTTACCGGGAAGGTCTTAAAGCCATCTTCGGCTAATAATATTTTCATTATGTTAAATTAAGTGGTTATCCTTTTATCCCTAGAGGCTATTATTATTCTATTTTGTCAGGGTCGAAATATTAAATTTCCGGCCAAGCCTGATCCGTAGAGCTAAAAACTATTTTCTTTATTAGCGTTAGTTAAAATAGCTGCTCTGCACTGACTCGTATTTATTTCTTTACGGATAAAATGAGATTAAAGCAAAGACAGCCATACAAGCCAGCACTGCGGCTTCATCAAGCAAGGCTTGGGACTTAAACCACCCCTCCCAAAACCGCCCCTTACACTTATCTTCAGCATTGGCCTTTCTGCCAATGGGTTCATTAAGCGCCCGCAACTCTTTTGAATGCGTTAGCAAGAGATATCCATGAGTCGAAGTCGGTACTCTTTTACCCGCTTATTGATGATTGTTTGTTGATAAGATTTAAGAGATTCAGCTTTAATAAAATCGTGATTCAGGCTATCGCCTTTGAACAGTTTTTGCCATTACGTTACAACCTCGATATCTGACCAGCTCTTAGCCAGCTCAGCATCAACCCGCAATACAAGGTGCAGATGATTACTCATCACGGCAAAAGCACAGATATCGATTGCGAACACTTCAGCCAGCTGCAACAGCCGACTTTCGACCCAGTCACGCCTATGCTCATAGGATTGTCCCGTGTGAATATCAACCCCACACAGGAATGCCTTTCTAACACAGCGACTTATGCAATGATAATAAGGGGTATCTTCCAAGCTGACTAACGCTTTTCTTGGCGTTGGCATAACACATTCCTCTGTTCAACCTTAACTAAAGCCTAGTAGAAGAATCGCTATCCAACAGTTTGGGGTGTCTTGGTTATTTTGTCGTCGAACGCGTCCAAAACTCAAACATGGCTTTATTGAGTTAGCTCGCTGCGAGAGCCTCAATAAATACCTTTAGATCGGCTTTAATTGCTATCGCCTTGGTGGCAAGTTTAGCTGGCACTTCGGCATGATCTAGATTGACTCTAACCAGATGTGCATTAGGCAGACTCTGTGTAATTTGCTCCATCGGCATTCTAATGACTGTGGGAGTATTAAAGCCTGAGCCCAAATCGAGCAACAACACCTTCTTATCCGCGACTTGATTTAACCAATCTATAAGCTTAATTCTGTCAGGTTCATGGACCGAATCGATAAATGAGCGATCAATTCGAGCGTGGATAAACATTTCACCTCCACAATTTGGACAACGAGGAATGGCAATGTCATCGGTTAACACTTGCTCATCGGCATCGTAATAAGGTTCCATTCTGTCCAGGAATGGTCGAATATCCCAGACTTGCTGGCTACAAGGCGTTGTACATTGGATTTTTCCATAGTCCCCTTGAGGCGAATAAAATCGGTTTTTATCAAAGCCATTCTTGTAGAAAAGGCCATCTACATTTGATGTCATCACAAAGTAGTTTTTATCCGCTACGGCGCGCCGCAGTTGTCGATATAGCTGATTGTCATCTTGACCAAAGTACACATATTCAAGGTGTGCCTTGTAATAACCCCATTGCTCTAATTGAGTCCAGTGTGGGTAGCCCATCAGCTGATATTGGGCCGTGAAGCCTTTTTTAACCCAACCAGGAAATACCTGTTCAAATTTATTCTGATCGAGGTAATTGATCCCGGCAGCAGCACTCAAGCCAGCACCGGCCCCAATGAGAACCGCATCGGCCTGGTTCAATAATGCCTGTATGCTGGTTAAGGTTTGTTGATCGAGCGTTCTAGCTTTCATCGCTGACATACATAATCCTCCATTACTGCTTGGTATACATGGTGGTCATATTCACTAAATACGTTGAAAACTATCGTCTCGAACGAGTCTGGGTTTTCAGTTAACCATTGAGTCACGGTATCGAGTGCGACTTTCGTTGCTTGCTCAATCGGGTATCCAAAAATGCCTGTCGATATAGAACAAAAAGCCAGGCTGTGAATACGCTCTGTTTGCTTGGCTAAGGTTACAATGCTGCGATAGCTGGCCGCGAGTTGTTCTGCATGGTTTGGTAGAATCTTATTTTGTACAATAGGCCCAACGGTATGGATCACAAATTTAGCGGGTAAGTTATAAGCTCGGGTGATCTTTGCCATGCCTGTTTGTTCAATATTGCCTTGTAGCGCCATAATCACCTCACAATCGGCTCTTAACTGCACCCCTGCTCGATTATGGATCGCATTATCGATGCACTTATGTTGAGGTTGAAAACAACCCAGCATTTGGCTATTGGCGGCATTCACAATTGCGTCAGCCGCGAGTGTCGTAATGTCCCCTTTCCAAAGCACAATTTTGGTATTACCTAGGGTTAAAAAAGGCTTTGCAGCTAAGTCATTTACATCGGTTATCTCACGTTCGTTGCATTCTATCTGTAATAACTGCGTCAGTGCATCGGTACTCTCTGCTGATAAATAATTTGCATGCAAAACCGTTATGGCGTTATCCAATAATACGCGCTGGCTTTGAGCGTCGTAATCTTGATAATTTGTGACCCCGAGTGATTCCAGCACCTCAGAGAGTTGTTTAAGCAGCTCGTTAACTAATTGGTCTTTGCCCTTTTGAGAGCTAAAGTCGGGGTTAAATGGCTCATAAAGCGCTATTTGCTGAGCATAATCTTGGATATTGAGTCTGGTCATTGTCACTTTGCTCTGATGCTTACACGAATAAAAAGGCCGCTAACTATCCATATGATAGCTAACGGCCTGCTTGTACTAGTTAGTCATTCTAGGGCGGGTTAGAAGCCAAATTTACCGTTAGTATTTTTCCACTCAGATTGAGCCGGAATCGTTTCGATGGCGTCCCAATGCTCAACAATTTTACCGTTATCGAGACGGAATAAATCGTAGAAAGCCACATGTTCATTGGCAAAGACACCTTCACTAATAGAGACAACAAAATTGCCCTCGCCGATAATTTTATGATTGGTGTCATACTTCATCGCTAGTCCTGCTTTTGCCAGCTCTTCGAGTGCCTTACCAAGACCACTTAAGCCATCGCCAATGCTAGGGTTGTGTTGTATGTATGCGCTGTCTTCGTTGTCGATGAACTTGTTTATCTGGCTCATGTCGCCATTCATCAAAATCGTTTTAACAAAGTCTGCGACGATAGCTTTGTTCTCTGCCGTCTTATCTAGGTCGGTAATGGCCACGCTGCCGTCAAGCTGAGAGTGTCCACTTGGATTTACTGGAGCAATTTCTTGCAAATTATCCCAGTGCTCAACAATTTTGCCATCTTCAAAGCGGAATACATCGAAACCGACTTTAGGACCAAAAAAGTTGTATTCAGTATGAAGCACAACGTAATTGTCATCTTGAATTGCACGCTTCACACTGGCTTTCGCGCTACCTTCTGGCAGAGCTTGCAGCACCTCTCCAAATCCTGCTAATCCATCGCCAACGGCTAGATTATGTTGCGTATATTGCGCTGCATTAATGTAGTTGATTGCTGCTTGGTCGCCTGTTTCGATGCTTGAAATTACGGCTACCGCTTTCTCTTTATTGCTCATAGACTCTGACTCCGATGTTACATGAGAACAGGCCGCGAGACCCATTACGCCAATTACAGTTAATGTTTGTGTGAATATTTTTGATAGTTTATTCATTGCTTCCGTCCTTGCCCGAATGAGATATAGGTTAGTGGACAAGGGATGTTTTTGCAGTGTTGAAGTATGCCGAAAAATGGTCAATATCGAACCTTACAGAAGGCAGCGTAACTAACTGGTTGAAAATTAAGGCAATAGCTGTGTTTAGGGTTGTATTTAGAGTGATAGAGGTTTTGGCTGTTACCGCTATAAGACGGGTTTACTGTATTTCGTCTGAAATTGTGTCGGCGTTAGCTCGGTGAGTTTCTTAAAATATTTAACAAAGTTACTGGCATCCTCGAAGCCGAAGTCATAGGCCATCTGCTGTGAGGTCGTACTATTAATCACTAAGCGTCGTTTCATCTCAATAATGATAAAAGCGTCAATCATCTGCTTTGCGGTTAAACCGGTTGCCAGCTTACATACTTGATTAAGGGTTTTATAGGTGGTGTTGAGTCGATGTGCATACCAGTTGGCGTCTCGCACCCGAGAAAAGTTTTGCAGCAACAGTTCAAAAAATCGCGCAAGGCGTACATTTTGCTCTATCGAAAGCCTGTCGTGAACGGACTCTGGTCGTAAGCGATGAAAAATCAACGCGAGCGCAGAAAAAAGGTACATGACTATCAAGGGATCGCAGTTCTCTTGTTGCTGCTCGGTAATCATTTCAGCGATTAATGTGCGAGTACGCTTGCGATCGAGTTCGCTCAGCTGTGCCAGCGGTGAATGGGAGGCGTTAAGATGTGTTGGCGTGTAATCTGGCAAGCGCATATTGCTATGCAAGCGGTCTAAAAAGGCTTGAGTGAACAGTAATATTTTACCTTGTGGTTTCGATGATAGATCAAAGCTATGTACTTGTTCACGCTGCACAAAGATAATTGAGCCGGGTTGGAATGGATACTCTACAAAATCCACCATGTGGCTACCTTGCCCTTCTTCAATACAGATGAACATGAAAAAGCTCACCCGATGGGGCATTTGTGGCTCGTGATCTAGGTTAGGTCTCGAAAGTAGAGAAGCAAGCTCAAAGATTTCAAACTCGGCCTGGTTGGATTTTTGATGGTTGAAACCTATTTTCGGGATGGGCATTAACAGCACGTCCTACAGAGTTTGATTAGTTTAAATCGCTTATATTGTAAAAGGTGGCAAAGGATTGCCTAGCTAAGCTTAGCATTGTTGAACTTGTGATGACAAAGAAACACACTTGATGATAGGCATGTTTCTCTTTTAAAATAGGTTCTTGAACTATTTCAACGAATAGCGAGATAGAAACTTAATCCATTATTTTAGGTGGTCTTACTGTCCTTTTGTCTGGCCAATTAGTTTACTTAAATCATGCATTGTTCAATGCTACGTGGTAATTAGATGTATAATTCATTAGCCATGACGATATATTGTTACTTTATTTCGTCCTGCATTCTTTGACTCATAAAGCGCTTTGTCTGAAAATTGAAATGCTTCCTGCAATTTCATTTTAGATTCACAGTAAATAGCACCTATAGATATAGTAACGCCAATCTCATTTATTTTTTCACTATTGATTACACTCAATAATTTATTCGCTTTGTTATTAAATTGTTCGAAAGAAAGCTCACCATTAAAAATAACAACAAACTCCTCCCCGCCCCATCGGATTGCGAGATCAGTGGAGCGCATTGAGGATTTTATTCTATTCGCTACTTCTGATATCACAATATCACCAACAACGTGTCCATGAATATCATTGATTTTCTTAAAGTGGTCTATATCAATCAGACACATAGAGGTAACTGACATATCTTTATTCATAAACCCATCTTTACGATAGAATCCAGATAGCCTATCTATGCTGCTTTCGATATAGAATCTTCTAATGTATTGTGCAAGTAAAAAACAGCTATGTATAATTAGTGTGCATATGAAGATTGCTATGCCGCTGTATAGTAAGGAAGTCTTTATTGTTAGACCTACTTTTTTGTTTTCAGTTTTAAGCGCTAAAGATTCGTAAACAAGCGTACTTATTTTTATACTGTCTTCATCAGAAATATCAAACCAAGTGAATTTTTCATTATTGAAATCTGAGATAAAGTCATTCAAAAAATTACTTTTCACATCAATGACCAATACGGAAAAAACGTCACCTTCTAAATATAATGGATAATAAATTGAATATAACTCTTCATTAGTGCCAGATTCTATATAAGGCCCAAAAACCCTCACGGTTTCAAAAACAGTTAAACCACTGCCTTTTAAAGTCTTTTCTATATTTTCTAATTTCAAAATACGTTCTAAGTAGTTTCCCTCCGCAAAATCCCTATCATAAAGGTGAACGTACTGCTCTCTAAATGGCTTGGGAATAACATATTCTGGATATACATTCGCGACCGTCCATAGATTGTCAGCTATGATGGGGTTTCTTTTTAATACACTAAATAGGTTATCTATATGCTTAGATAGGTCTCGAATTTTCTTATCTTGAGAACCTTTGACTATGACCCCCTGGCTTAAATCACCAGCTGGTAGAGAAATATACTCACTGTTAAGGCTGTTGACATTAAAGCGGTATATTGCATCACTAATAAAAAGGATGTTAGTTAAAAACTTACTATTCAACTCGCTCTTATTGACAGTGATAAACAAATTAACAGCACTTATAGATACAATAAAAGATAAGCAAATGCTAAGCACGTTCCTTTTTGTCATAATATTTACTATCCGGTAATGGTTATAAAAAAGTGGTCACAACTCAAAATTATTTTTCAACAAGAATCCTTTATCAAGATTTCTTTATCAAAAGTGCTTTGTTAAGAATGTTTTGTTAAAAATATTTTATTAAGAGTTCTTTGTTAAGAGTTCTTTGTTAAGGGGTCTTTGTTAAGAGGTAGTTGCTACATATCAATAGCTTAACGTTAATTTTAATCGATTTGCTAATCTGATAAGTCCTGTACATATTCATAAAGTCTGAATACTAGTTCAATCTTAAATTATATCATAGATTTCGCATTGTATTTTCCACTAAGAGCGAACAAGATTGCCCACTCAATATGCACAAGCAATAAAAATCCCGAACATAGGTTCGAGATTTTTTTCTACATATTAAGGCTGTGTCATTGCGTGGCTTTGGTAAGTGCTCTCTAATCTCCGTCACCGTTAATCGAGCTAGATTAACGTTCACTAGGTATTAGGCATTAGAAGGCAATAAGCACTTGGCATTAAGCATTAAGCATTAAGCATTAAAAATTAGACATCTTCTCTTGGCATCGTGATCATCACACCCAGACCTGGCTCACAATCATGTAAGGTAATAGTGCCGTGATGTAGGCCCGCAACCGCTTTTGCCAACGAGAGACCCAGCCCCAAGCCACCATCGGTACGGCTTTTATCGACACGATATAAACGTTCAAAAACACGCTCCCTTTCTGTCTCAGCAATACCGAGCCCATTATCTTCAACCTTGAGCCAAACCAGTGAGGCTTTATCATCCGCGCCGCAGCTGAGCTTGATCACACTGCCTGCAGAGCAATATCGCAGCGCATTTTCTATCAAGTTGGCAATTTGCTGGATCAGCAGCTCTCGATCGCCTTGGATCAGTAACGGTGATTGGGCTTTATGGATCTGCAACTGCATTGCGGCATCTTCTGCAACATCGACATAAATTTCGGCGACGGTATCAACAATCTGGGTTAAATCCGTTGTCGTGAAGCGGCTTCGTCTCGCGCCTGACTCAATTTGAGTAATGCGTAACAACGCATCAAAAATAGAAGCAAGACGTTGAGAATCAGCCAAGGCATGGTCTAACTCATTGTTAAAGCTCTGACTTTGCGCAATCGATGATGCATCAGCCTCGTCACGTAAGGTTAGTAAATTGTGCCTCAAACGCGTGATAGGCGTTTTCAGCTCGTGGGCAATATTGGACGAAATATCGCTCATCGCCGCCACAGAGCCTTCTAAACGAGAAAGCATTTCATCCACAGATACCGATATTCTCGCCAGATCGTTATAGGTGTTTATCTCGCCCGTTCGTGCCGACAAATCACCGTCTGCCGCCGCGTTCAATACTTGTTCAATACGAGATATTCGTTGCTGACTGACACGGCTCATCGCGACAACAATGGCAATGGTAAAGAGTGATACTAAAACGCCAGCAAGAATAAAACCTGTGGTAAGCACCGCTATAATGTCGTCATCTTCAATCGGATCTTCGTCGATATCGTGTTTATCACCTGTTGCCCGTAGCTTTGATTCTTTGACTATCTCACTGTTCTGTTGACCCAGTTCATAGTCAACATAGAGAATGGTCACGCTGGCCATAAGCACAAGACTAAACAGCGACACCAGAGCAAACATCACGCCTTGCTGGATAGCAGAGCTTTTCATCCACATTGGGAGTCGATTAACGATTCGCTGAAGTGAGACTTTATTTTGCAACATATCAAGGAGTCTGCGTTTCATTTAGCCTCCTCAATATGTCGATGTTCTAACTTGTAGCCTGCGCCTCGTACGGTTTGGATCAAAGTGTCGCCAAAAGGCTTCTCTATTTTATTCCTAAGACGACTAATGTGAGTTTCGACAACGCTGGTTTGAGGATCAAAATGAATATCCCATACATGCTCAAGCAGCATAGTACGGGTGATCACGCGGCCAGGATGACGCAAGAATAATTCTAGAATACGAAACTCTTTAGGCTGTAAATCCAATAGCTTACCTTGACGTGTTGCGGTATGTTCAAACAGGTTTAATACCACATCGCCAAAAGTCAGTTGCGGTTTAGTGTCGGTTGATGTCAATCCGGACCGGCGAGAAAGAGCGCTAACACGCGCAAGCAGTTCAGAGAATGCAAATGGCTTAGTGAGATAATCATCACCTCCCGCTTCCAACCCTTGCACACGGTCATCCACCCCGCCTAAGGAGGTCAAAAATAAGATAGGTGTTCCCACTTGCGCAGCTCGAAGGGCCTTAACTAAAGACAATCCGTCTAAGCCCGGCAACATGCGATCGACGATCGCCACATCAAAGTGTTCCGTCATGCATAGGGTCAACGCATATTTGCCATTTTCTGTCACCTCGACTTGATGCCCAGCTTCACGCAGCCCTTTTTCAACAAAAGTGCTCAGACTCACATCGTCTTCAACTAGTAACACTCGCATGACGGTTCTCTCTCAGATCATAGGGTAACGTCGTTGTCGCTTAAGCCGCAACGATAGGGACATTTTGTTGTTCAGTTGGCGTTGGTTCTGCCACATTAGTTGGCATCGTTTCCGCTTTATGCTGTTGCCATTTCATCATAATCACCGCTGCGATACCAGCTAATAAGCTCGCGCCCAGCGTAACCAATCCTAGTATGAAAAACAGAGAGAAAGAGGCTAAACCAATAAGTGCTTTTGGTCCATTTTCACGAAGGATTTTAAGCCCTGATGGTATGTTTGACGACGATTGTTTCGATTTGTTAAGCAACAGTTTCACTTTATTAATACAGCATTTGACACTGTTTAACCAAGACGTCGACCTTTTCGAGCAAGGCTCAGCTTCTTGGTTGGTATTTTTTGATTCAGTTGATTCAGTTGATTCAGTTGATTCAGTTGATTCAGTCATTAGATCTCCTTGGGGTCATCAAAGATCACCCCTTTTTTAACTATTCATTGTTCGGCTCAAGTATTCGGCTCAAGTGTTAAAGAGAATTATTTGCTCACCGCTGTTGTCAATGCATTCACTTCAGTTTCAACTTTCTTACCATTGACAGTCATCAACTTGATTTCATAACAAATATTACCGTGTTCATCATCGAGTTCAACGCTCCACGCTTTAGCGCTAAATTGTATTTCTGCTTGCTTCACAACATCTGCAAACGATAAATATTGACCACTGTTCAAGCCAGATAAATACAATGCATCTTCTAATTTATCATCAGCGTCATGATCATCATTCTGACCACGATTGTCTGTTAAAATAACATCACCGGTTTGTGTGTTGATTGCGGTATAAATTTTCTCACCGTTTTTACCGATTAATTCAATTTCATAGAAAACGTGTCCCATTTTCACTTCACGCTCGGCTTCAACCGTTACGCCGCCTGTGTTGGCTTCAGCCAATGCGACAGCCTGAAGTAGAGAGACAGTGTCTTGATTAAAAGATTTAGGGGCATCACCTGCATTTGCAGAGCCAATGGCCATCATGGCGCTCAGTCCAAGCAGAGTTGAAATAGTTGTTGTTTTAAAAACTGATGTATTGTTCATGGTTAAATCCTCATTTGTTTTAATGCAGACAGGGGGTTTCCTTGTCGATGAGGCTACTTTACTTAAGACATCTTTCCGCAAGTTTTCCTGAACTATACATTTTTGTAAGGTTTCAAGGCGAAGTCATATTGCAAGAGATAGGTTTAGGCCTATTTCTCTTACCCTGACAGCTCTTCCCCTAGCCAAAGTCAATGAAGCTAAAGTTCAATGGAGCAATGCGGTCTAAAACGAAAATATGCATATAACTGTTAAATAAAGGTATTGCTTAAACAAGGCAAAATAAATCAAAAAAGCGCTGTACAAAAAACGCACAGCAGTTATTATATCGCTCAGTTGTTCAGAGAGTTATTAAATGCAGCATCAAGTACAAGTAAAGCTTCCACTATCAAAACCGTGTTTTGTAGCTAGACGTTTGCCTTATATTTTAGCGTAACATGATATAATTCAATAAATTAACATAGTGTTAATGTTGAACTTTTTAAAACTAAATAAGGGGCATCATATGTCTAACTCAACTACTGGTACTGTAAAATGGTTTAACGAAGACAAGGGATTCGGTTTCCTTGCTCAAGACAACGGTGGCGCTGACGTATTCGTACATTTTCGTGCTATCGCATCTGAAGGTTTCAAAACGCTTACTGAAGGTCAAAAAGTGACTTTCGAAGTAGAGCAAGGCCCAAAGGGTCCACAAGCAAGCAACGTAGTCGCTCTTTAATCAAGCGCTAATAACGTAAGCTGATATACAAAAAAGGTCGCTAATGCGGCCTTTTTTTGTGCCTGTTATTTTGAAAAAATTGAACCAAAAGCCGCTTTATTTACGACATTAACATCCCCCATAAAAGCGGCGTTGTTGGCTTAACCACCAGAGCCCGCTCTAGCTGCAATACCGTTGCTCATACTTGGCATACCGCCCCACCTTTCGTGCGTTCAATCTGATCACACCGCTCACAGAAATCTGTCATCCTTATTGCGCAAAATCACATAAAACCACTATGCTGTATAAATATACAGTTAACTATTTTTTAGCATGAACATAATTCCAATTTCAGCCAGTGCAGGCATAACAGGTTTTGAATCCCCTGCCACCGATTACAAGCAACTGCCGTTAAGTCTTGATGAATTACTGATTGAGCATCCGAGCTCGACCTTTATTGGCCATGCTTGTGGTGACTCTATGCAGGGGGTCGGCATATTCGATGGCGACATTTTAATAGTCGATAGGCATGTTGATGTGCGTAATCAAGACGTTATCGTGGCAAATTTTAACGGTTCATTTGTTTGTAAGATTATTGATAAGGTGAACAGATTGCTGTTATCTGCCAATGAATCTCACATGAGCACGCCTATCCTCGAGCACGACACTTTTAGTGTTGAAGGCGTGGTGATCCGCTCTATTCGCTGCCATCGTAAAAGCCCAATTCTAGAGAACGACTAACCATGTATGCGCTTGTCGATGCGAATTCTTTTTATTGCAGCGCTGAGCAGGTTTTTAGACCTGACTGGCGTAACCGCCCTATCATAGTGCTAAGTAATAACGATGGCTGCATTGTTGCGGCTAACAGGTTGGCAAAAGAGGCTGGAATTAACAAGTTCGGTCCTTACTTTGAAGTGCAAAAACTGTGTGAGCAAAAAGGTGTTATCGCTTTATCTTCAAACTACGAGCTTTATGGCTCGCTATCTACTGCAATGATGGAAGTGATTGGCCGTTTTGCTCCTGAGCAGCATATTTATAGTATCGATGAGTCATTCTTATCGTTTAAGCACTGTTACCCCGTTATCCCTTGTTTAACTGAGCATGCGATGAAGATAAGGCGCGCAGTTTGGAAGGAAACACGGCTTCCAGTCTGTGTTGGGATTGGCTCGACGCTAACTCTGGCTAAGGTCGCCAATCACGCAGCTAAGAAAATACCCGGTTATAAAGGTGTTTGCGCCATTACCTGTGATGAACAGCGCATTGCCATTTTAAAAACCATGAAGACCGACGATGTATGGGGGGTTGGCAGACGTATATCTAACAGACTTGCGATGATGAATATTCACAGTGCTTTTGCCTTGTCGCAGATGAAAGCCGGTATCGTAAGCAAGCAATTTAGTATCGAGCTTGAGCGTACCGTCCGTGAGTTGAACGGCGAAGTGTGCAAAACATGGGATGAAGCACGAGCTGACAAGCAACAGATCTTTTCTACCCGCAGTGTTGGTAACCGAATAACCGACTTAACATCATTGTGTCAGGCGTTAAGCAAGCATGCATCAACCGCCGCGGCCAAAGCCAGGGCTCAAGGCTCACTCTGTCAAAGCATGTTAATTTTCGCTTCTAATTCCCCTTTTGATGAGCAGCCTAGCGGTTTTAAGTTTGTGTATCATTTTGCTTATCCAACGAATGACACGTGTGAATTGATAGAAGCTGCAACACGCGCGGCTATCGTCAGATTCAACTCCTCTATTCGTTATTACAAAATAGGCGTTGGACTGATTAATCTATGTAGTGAGGCAAACTTGCAGCAGGACTTGTTCGAAAGCAGCAGAAACCCCAATAGAATGCAGGTATTAGATAGCATTAATGCTAAATATGGCACAGATTCTCTGTTTTTAGCAGCTCAGGGCATATCGCAGAAATGGGGAATGCGCAGAGAGATGCTAACACCTCAATACACCACTCGCTGGAAAGACATCCCTATCATTAAGTGTTGATGGGGACTTTCTAAATTTTTTTAACGACTTACATTGTTACTGAAACAAACTAGGACTAGTATTTGTTGAGACGAATGAACGCCTTGAAGCGTTATGAGTCTTCACCCCCTTCTCGACGACTGTCGAATAACCGGACTGGTTAACATTATGAGCGAAAATTCAACACAAGCACCATCCCATCTAGTACGTAATCTTATTCTTGCAGCCGTAGTGCTCGCAGTACTTGTTACTCTGAGTTATTTCTATATTCAACATCAAAAAAACTATCCGAGCACAGATGACTCTTATGTGCATGCCAATATTATCTACATCGCTCCACAAGTCAGCGGCAAAGTCGTCAGTGTTAATGCATCTGATTATCAAAAGATTAGTCAAGGTGACTTATTGGTGCAGATCGACCCTGCTCCCTTTCAAGCTAAACTAGATGAAGCTCGCGCAGCCTATGAAATGGCGCTGCAAAATAATGCGGCAACCGATGATGCCATACTTGCTGCGAGTGCCAATGTTAAAAGTGCCGTCGCTCAATTATCTGATGCTCAGGTAACCTATAAACGTATTAAAGACTTAGTCGATAAAGAGTTGTTGCCTGCTCAGCAACTTGACGACTCGCGTGCCAAGCTATCGGCAGCTGAACAGAGTGTTATCGCCGCGCGGGCAACCATGGCTCAACTGATCAAATCTCAAGGTGCGCACGGTAATGCTGCGCCAGAAGTGAAAAAAGCGGCTGCAGCACTGAGTCAGGCAAGTTTATCGCTTTCATACACTAATATTTTCGCGCCTAAAAACGGCATTTTAGGTAAATTAAGTGCTCATGCTGGTAGCGTTGTATCTCCAGGGCAAGCGCTTGTGCCTTTAGTTGTTGATAACACGTATTGGGTTCAAGCTAATTTTAAAGAAACCCAACTTGAACGATTGACCGCAGGCCAGAGTGCAACAATCACCCTAGACCTTTACCCTAAGGTGGATTATCACGGCACAATTGAAGCCATTTCACCGGCCAGTGGCGCTTCCTTTACGCTGTTGCCGCCTGAAAATGCCACGGGAAACTGGGTTAAAGTGCCACAACGTTTCCCTGTGTTAATTCGCCTCTCTAACGAAAGTGAGCATCCTGACTTTCCACTACGTGTGGGTGCAAGTGCTAACGTAACCATTGATACGATTGATAGCCAACCAAAGCATCAAGAGAAGTAACATGAGCGATAATTCAGAGACAATGCCTAATACTGATGACAGTCAGGTATTGAGTGAAAGCAGCCGCAAACTCGTCACGTTAGCGGTAATGCTATCTGCCATCATGGTATTGCTTGATATGACCATCGCCAATGTTGCCTTACCGCATATGATGGGGGCATTGGGGGTCACGTCTGATCAAATTACCTGGGTACTGACCTCTTATTCTATGGCTGAAGCGATATTTATTCCGCTAGCCAGTTTCCTCGCGCTTAAATTTGGTGTGCGTAATCTACTGTTGGTTTCAGTGAGTGGCTTTATGATCAGCTCTGCACTTTGTGGACAAGCAGATAGCATTGCTGAAATGGTCACCTTTAGGGTGATGCAAGGAGCATTTGGGGCTTCGGTTATCCCACTGTCTCAGTCAATTATGGTGCAGATCTATCCCGCAAGCCAACGTGGTAAAGCCATGGCACTGTTTAGTGTCGGGATATTACTAGGGCCTATTTTAGGGCCGACACTGGGTGGCGTTATTACCGAGAATATGAATTGGCGCTGGATTTTTTATGTGAACCTCCCCGTTGGCGCTGTCTGCCTTACGCTGATTTACTTATTTGTTAAGCTCGGTGGTAAAGGTAAACCTAAAATTGATTGGCCAATCGTCATCGCAATGACCATTGGTATTGGTTTGTTGCAGATGGTGCTCGACCGAGGGAATCAAGAGTCCTGGTTTGAGTCTAATACCATCTTGTTTGCCACCATTATTAGCGTAATTGCGATAGTTTTCTTTGTCGCGCGCTCTTTTATTACTAAGAGTGATATCGCGCCAGTGTGGTTGTTACGCGATCGTAACCTTGCTATGTCATGCCTTGTGATGGCGGGTTTCTCAATGGGGATGTTTGGCATTACTCAGCTGCAACCCATGATGCTGGAACAGCTATTGAATTATCCGGTTGAAACAACTGGTTTTGCTATGGCACCAAGGGGCCTAGCATCAGCTATCGTTTTGCTAGGAATGGCACGTTACATGGACAAAATCGATGCGAGGCTACTTATCGCAGTTGGCCTATCGCTTAATGCCCTTGGCACCTATTTGATGACTCAGTATTCACTTGAAATTGATATTTACTGGATTTTACTGCCGAGTATTATACAAGGTGCGGGAATGGGATTGGTTTTTGCACCGTTAAGTCAGCTGGCCTATGCAACCCTATCACCGAAAGAAACGATTAGTGGTGCTGTGGTGTTTAATTTGTGCCGAACTATTGGTGGCTCTTTCGGCATATCTATCGTTAATACCTATTTCTCGCGGATCCAGCAACAAGAGTGGAACCAGTTAGGCGGCGCTCTTTCGCCAAGTAACCCTGTTTTACAGAACGCGGCGCAGATGCAAGGTACTACGATCACTGACCCGTCATTTATAGCCCAACTGCAGAATATACTGCAGCAGCAATCAACATTAACGGCGTTCGTGTATACGTTCGGTTTTTTACTGGTCTCCTACTTATGTTTAATTCCGCTACTGGCTTTATTTAAACCTAAGCCCAAAATTGAATCGGCTCCATAACTCAATTCACATTTTCTAACTATGCTGGCAGTTTAAAATAATAAGCTAAGCGTTCTATCAGAGGACGCTTAGCTTTTATCATTTATTCTTAAATGTCGAGAATCCAGGCTTCACTTCGATAACACTAGGGTGATGATTAATTTACGCTCGATAAATGGATTTATATCAGCCTACTTTTTACGTTTAAGCTTTTGATACAAACTTCGACATAAGTTAACGCCCCCGCTCTAGGCGGTCTGCCATTAACATTTAATGCTGTTATCCGCCTCATTTTACATCGCTCTACAACTAAGTATTAGCTTTATTTATACGGCTTGATTACGTTTGTTTTTATTTATTAGATTCGCTTCTATATTTGCTTGACTCTGCGTCAACAATCACTAAACTACGCGCCGTTTGCCTGATGTGCAACTGCTGTAGCCCTGTATTGGCGTAGCTTTTTCGTTTTAGGTAAGCCGTGTATTTTCTTTATTTAATCCAAGGACAATAAATGGCAAGCGATAATAATTATAGTTTAACCCCGGTACCGATATCGGCACGTAAAGGGGTGCTTTCTCTAACAATGGTGATGTTAGGGTTAACCTTTTTTTCAGCAAGTATGTGGACAGGAGGAACACTCGGCACTGGCCTCTCCTTTAATGATTTTGTTCTCGCAGTTCTCATTGGTAATTTAATTCTCGGTATTTACACTTCGTTTCTTGGTTACATCGGCGCTCAATCTGGTCTTTCGACTCATCTCCTCGCTCGTTACTCTTTCGGTTTAAAAGGTTCTTGGTTACCCTCGCTACTTCTCGGTGGCACTCAAGTTGGTTGGTTTGGTGTTGGCGTTGCTATGTTTGCTATCCCAGTCCAAAAAGCCACAGGCATCGACACTAATCTGCTTATCATTATCTCGGGTCTATTAATGACCATCACAGTTTACTTCGGTATCGGCGCGATTATGATTTTATCCGCCATAGCAGTTCCTGCAATCGCACTATTTGGTGGTTTCTCAGTAGTTCAAGCGGTTGATACCATGGGCGGGATGCAAGGTTTAATGGCTGTTGAGCCACAAAATCCAATTGATTTTAATACCGCCTTGGTTTTGGTTGTTGGCTCGTTCATTTCAGCTGGCACACTGACTGCAGATTTTGTTCGCTTTGGTAAGCACCCAAAAACTGCCGTGTTTGTCACTATGTTTGCCTTCTTCGTGGGTAACTCACTGATGTTTATCTTTGGCGCTGCAGGCGCGGCGGCAACAGGCCAAGCCGATATTTCAGAGGTGATGATTGCACAAGGCTTGTTGATCCCAGCGATTATCATCTTAGGCTTAAATATTTGGACCACTAACGATAATGCGCTATATGCTTCAGGCCTTGGTTTTGCAAACATTACCGGCTTACCGAGTAAATACTTATCGATTTTTAACGGCATAATCGGCACCCTGTGTGCACTATGGTTATATAATAACTTCGTCGGCTGGTTGACCTTCTTGTCTGCGGCAATCCCGCCGATTGGTGGCATTATTATCGCCGACTACCTTCGAAACCGCGAAAAATACAAAGACTTTGCCAATGCCAAGTTTGCGACTGTCAATTGGGCTGCGATTAGCGGCGTCATGATAGGCGTACTGGCAGGCCATTTGTTACCTGGCATAGTGCCAATTAATGCTGTGCTTGCTGGCGCCTTCAGCTATCTATTAATAGATGAAGTTCAGGTTCGTTTAGGCAAACAGAATTTAGTTAAATCAGATTGTAAAAATGCTACCAATGCATAAGGAAAACTCCATGTCATCAGCAAATATGTTGATCAAAAACGTATCGCTAAGCGGTAAAGAAGGCCTTTATCAACTACTCATTGAAGGTGGTCAGTTTAAAGCGATTGTGCCAATGGCTGATAGCATTGAGCTGCCAAGCTCTGCGTCATTAGAGATCATCGATGGCGAAGGCGGTATGGCTGTAGCTCCTTTTTGTGAGCCTCATGTCCACTTAGATACAACGCAAACCGCTGGCGAGCCAAGCTGGAATATTTCAGGCACCTTGTTCGAAGGTATCGAGCGTTGGTCTGAGCGTAAATCTATGCTGTCTATCGAAGACGTTAAGTCTCGCGCTAAGCAAACGCTAAAGTGGCAAATAGCCAACGGTATTCAACATGTTCGTACTCACGTTGATGTGTCTGATCCAACCTTGATTGCACTTAAAGCTATGCTTGAAGTGAAAGAAGAGATGAAAGACTGGGTCGATATCCAGATTGTGGCTTTCCCGCAAGAAGGTATTTTGTCTTACCCTAACGGTAAAGAGCTGCTAGAAGAAGCCGTTAAACTTGGCGCGGATGTGATTGGCGCAATCCCCCACTTTGAATTTACCCGAGAATACGGCGTTGAGTCATTGCATTATGTATTTGAGCTAGCGCGTAAATACGACCGCCTTATCGATGTGCATTGTGATGAGATTGATGATGAGCAGTCGCGCTTTGTGGAAACCGTTGCAGCCCTTGCCCATAAATATCAAATGGGCGAGCGCGTAACGGCGAGTCACACCACGGCGATGCATTCATATAATGGTGCTTATGCGTCGCGTCTGTTCCGCTTACTTGGTATGTCGGGCATTAACTTTGTCGCTAACCCGCTGGTTAATATCCACTTGCAAGGTCGCTTTGACGATTACCCTAAGCGCCGTGGTATTACCCGTGTGAAAGAGATGCTCGCCGCTGACATTAATGTTTGTTTCGGTCACGACGATATTTTCGATCCTTGGTATCCGCTCGGTACAGCTAACATGTTGCAGGTGCTGCACATGGGTCTACATGTTTGCCAAATCATGGGTTACGATCAAATCAACAACTCGCTGGAGCTTATCACCAGCAAGTCTGCCCGTACGCTAAATATTCAAGATCAGTATGGGATTGAACTTGGCAAGCCTGGTAACTTGCTCGTTCTACCTGCCGACAATGGATTTGATGCGGTTCGCCGTCAGGTTCCTGTTCGTTATTCAATACGCCAAGGTAAGGTGCTGGCTGAAACTCAAATTGCCACCACGCAGATCCATTTGGCTGAATTAGAGAATGTGACCTTCCGTCGATAAAACAGTATAACCTCAGTTTCAGACCATTGAAGTTATCATCACAAGTGGTTCAAGATTGTAAAAAACGGCTAAGCTAACCAGCTTAGCCGTTTTTTTATCTGCAAGTGTTGCATTAAAAATGCTTGAAGCCATTAGCTGTAGAGTTAAACCCCGAAGTGAATTCATAATCATGTTTTATGCAAAATAAGAAATATAACCCCGGGAATTTTTGATACCTTCATTCAGTTTTCTGCATATCTAGTCGCCACGATTTCAGTCTTCGTATGCAAAACCAAGTTAATGCCCTTCTCTTCCACGTTTTTACAAAGCTTTAGATTGTACTGATGGTAGTGTGATTTTCATTTCTATGATTTGATTTTTATGCAAGCTATGAGAAAATCCGCGCCCACGTAATGTAGCCGCAAAATGATGACCCAAGTGATAGAAGATAGAAATTTTGATGATTTAGCTCATAAGTTTGCCGCCAGTATTTACGGCACCGCTAAAGGCGAAATAAGGCAAACCGTTGTTTGGCAAGATATTGAACAGATCTTGTTGATGCTATCTAACGATAAATCGGCCAATACCGCGAGTGAGCTCAGTGTGCTTGATGCGGGCGGGGGTCTAGCGCAACTATCACAAAAAATTGCAGCACTTGGCCATAATGTCAGCCTATGCGATCTATCAAGTGAAATGCTCACTCTGGCTAAGCAAGATATTAGTGGCAATCAGCTGTTGGATAAGTACCAGTTTATTCATAGCCCAGTGCAAAACATTGCTGAGCACTTACAAACTCCTGTCGATTTAATCCTGTTTCATGCGGTGATGGAGTGGTTAGCGGAGCCGATTCAGGCGTTATCGACACTGTGTGAGCAGGTCAAACCTGGCGGCATTATTTCGGTGATGTTTTATAACTATAATGGTCTGCTATTTAAGAATTTAATCTGTGGCAACCTTAACCATATTGAAAAAGGGATGCCCCACCGTAAACGGTTTAAGTTACAACCTCAGCAGGGAATAAAGCCAGAATTGGTATATGGATGCCTTGAGCAAGCGGGTTTTAATATTTTGGGGAAAACCGGCGTTAGAACCTTTCATGACTATATGCAAAACCATGATATGGGAGACTTTAGTTTTGAGCAGATTGTTGCCATGGAGCAGAAGCTATGTCGTCAAGAGCCATTTTTATCGTTAGGCCGCTATATTCATGTTTATGCACAAAAATGGGTATAAAAATAGCACTATTAATCCCCGTTTAACCTTGTGTTGATAAAATAACCGTGACAAAAGTTGGAGCAAAAGTATCACAAGAGGTGCTTTATGTTTATTGGTACAGGGTTAACATTGAAATGGCTAGGGCTGGTGATCTTTTATATTGTGCTCATAAGGATCTGCTCTAAATAAGTCACTTTATGCGGTGATGATTATGCAGTAATTGTTTAGAGTAACCGCTTGAATGGCTATAAAATCGCGCTAACAATAACTCACTGTTAGCGCTTTAGCGCAATTACACTATCCGCATTTAACTATCGCAAGGCGGCCTAACTTAACGCTGCTAACTCTTTTTGTACCGCTATCACGACATCTTCAGGTTTAGCTAAATACTGTGAGTGATCGATAAAGATAGCATCATCACCATAAGTCAGCACGAGTACAGGAAACGCCGATGTTCCAATGGCCTCTCCTATGTCAGCAATCCCCGCCAACACACTTTCAGCTTCGTGGCTGATAACATCTTTAAAAACTTTATTAGAAGGCGAAAGCTTGTATTGTGCAATGATAGGCTCGAAATCTTCTCTAGAATTTAATGGATTGCCAGTAACAAAGTGTTGCTTTTGCAGTGCTTGTAGCAATTCAAACTCTTTATCAGCCTGTTTAGACTGAGCCCAAGACATGAAGTTAGCGCTCTTGATTGAGTTAACTTTAGTGCTGACTTGTTTTACGTAGTCATCACCAAAAACGACTGGACTGATAGCGCGAACTTGCGAGACCTGATCCTTTTTAGGGGCATCTTTGCCATTATAGTGGGCACAATGTAGTAAATGAATTTCAGTAAAATCAAAAGCATTAATCAGTTCAGCAGCGATAGGTGTAACTGCATAGCTCCATGGACAATGAGAGTCGTAGATAAAATAAAGCGTTAAAGATTCGTTGTGAGTATTTGTCTGATTGGCTGGCATTGACGATGATCTTGTTCATATATTCTGTAATGCCGATCCTAAGGGCTTTATTGTTTTTATTCAAACAGCAATCTTGTTTATCTGGAACATTTTTATAAAAAGGGCATAAAAAAAGAAAGTAACTTGTCAGATACTTCCTTTTCGGCTGAAATAGCTCGTTATTACGATTATATGGCTTCTGGTTCTAAGACCGGGTTGACACCTTGCCATTGAAAATGATTATTTGGCTTTTTAGTCACTATGCCTTCACTAAACATTTTACTGAAAATGTCATCAACCTCTTCAGCACTGATCTTCAAGTACTGACTCACCGCGCGTTTACTGCAATTAACTCGATTTGCACCTAATGCATCGATTACTTGCTCATAAGTCGACTTAGCTTCTGGCTCGTTGAGTTGTTTAGGCTCAAACAGAGGAATAAAACCGGTTTCATCACTATGTAATCGTCTATAAGCATCTAGCGTAATAGGTTCAAGTTGCGCCGATTGTTGTTTAAATCGTTGTCGAAAACGATTTTCTTCACCAATTAGCCCCACAAAAAATGCGGCAAAGAAATCCAATAAAATGGATAAGAACACCACTAATCCAAGCTGCGCTGTCTCAGCTTTAATATTCAATGACATTGCTAGACTTTCAATTAAGCCAACAATCGAACCTTGGCTTACCACCGGGATGCTGTCTCTCTGGATGGCTAGCAGTTGTTGCTGCTCACGTAATTTATTGTTCTCTTTTTGAATTCGCATCACACCGGTAGCAATTCGCTCCATCTGGATGTACTTTTCAGCGGCAACATTGTTAAGTGCAATCTGCTTGTCGATAGCATCGATTTGCATATTAAAGGCATTAGCCTTGCTCTGCTGCACATGAACATGTTCTTGGGCCTTGTTCGTGGCGCTGTTGATCCCGCCAATAGAACCGCCAATAGAGATGGCAGCCAACACGGCATAAAAGCCAAGCGCTGAAAACATGCCAATAAAGTTCTTCCTAGAGTAACGTTCACCGACTTCATACCACGCAAAGAATTTACCGAGTTCAAAAATGACGGCTAATCCACCAAATAACAACTGCATGACAGGATCATCATCAATTGAAAGAAACAGTAATAATGAAAAGATAATCGAGGCTAAGATAGATGCGCCCGTGAAGCTGTAAACACTCCACATAGCAAACTTGCCTTTTGGAAAACGAACTGCGTGATTTTGATTGTAAAGCATAGTGGACTTCTAATATTAGACTTATAAGTGAAAATAGGAAGGAAACTCTGAGTATGTATTACTTGAGAATATAAGCGTTTAGCTTACACTAATTCAGACTAATTCTCTTCAACTAACTTAGTTACTAGAATCTTATGCGCAATATTCAGCCGGATATTAAATTTATGCTAATTCAATGTTTGAATTCAGATGATTAACTGGCAAGTTGTACCGCTTATGTCGAGAATTTAGGAGTAAACGTACAAGCCTTTATATTAATTTGGTTCAATCTATCGTTTTTCCAAAGTTAAATGAGTCAGAGTTAAGTTCGTTCATTGGTAAATTAGTTGATTATTAAATTCCTACAGAGTTTAAATCTAGCTAGGTTTGAATTGGTCCATTGAGTTTTTACTAAACAAATCCATTTTATAAGCACGTTAAGCTTGCTCAGTGAAAGAGTTCTATGAAATATCTCTTGAATGAATTGAGTAAAAAAGCTATGCACATAATCAAGTTTAACTATTCTACTCATAAGACTATTTAGCGCGCTTAAACATCAAGCATGTTGATCTCTTTTCCCCCACATGCTTAACAAAAGCTGAGATTTATAAATAAAACATTGTAAATCAACTGTGCCGTCAATCTAGCCTGGCTATAATGCGCCGCATGCGGTAGCGACCATATCACTATGAATTTATTGACTTATATCATTGTTGTGAACCGATGAGTTCTAAATGGTGCGTCGTTAACGCCTTTTGATTTTCATTGAGATCTTATCTGCAACTTTAATGTGATTTAGTGCAAAAACTTTAGCCGCCCTGTCTATCTATAATCAGTTTGCTTCACTGTGAACTGAAGCACTGCAGCTAAGCCAAGTTCATTGCGGCCAAGTTCATTGGGCTGAATACGGTTTCAAATAAAGACTGTTTTTAATAAATACCAAATAAAAAAGATACTATTTTAACAAAACAATAGCAATGTGAGGACAAGCATATAGCTAACGCTCACAATAAAACTGGAGATAAGGTGTATGAACAAAGTGGTAAATATGACGTTATTATGTGCGCTACTAGGCCTTAGTGTACAAGCTAACGCATATGACGCTAAATTGGCGAATAGCTTTAATGACCAATTTAGCCATGCAACAGGTAAAAGCGTCGGTAAAGATATTGGATTGATTAGTGCTGAAGTCTTTGTTAAACAGTTACAAAATAACACTGGCGTTACTGCTATCGATATCCGTACCATCGAGGAGCGTCAAGTGTTCGGTCTTGCGATGAAAGATCAGCTAAATATTAGTTTAGATGAACTGTTTATCCCTGAAAATTTAGATAAAATCCCAACAGATAAGCCAGTCGTTATTGTGTGTAAATCGGGGGCGCGCGCTATGGCGGCAGGTACTGCCCTACGTCAATTAGGCTTTGATAATGTCAAAGTATTAAAAGGTGGCTATAGCAAGTTGTCTAGCTATGTCGGCCCAAATATCGCTAAGTAAATTTTCTAACGAAAAAAGCTCTTGTGGGTAAGGCTGGAAATCAGCACAGAATCTGTTATCCCCTCCTCCTTACCCTATTAGAGCCCACCTTAACTTCCACTCTGCTTTCATCTGCATGTTAAATCTTGTTTGAACTGCTTGCTAACCGAATAAGAAAGCACTCTCTATTTGCAGGCCCTTTAATCTTAGTCCCTTATCAGTGTCCATTAATCAGTGACCCCCTTTTCGGCTCACTTTTAATCTGTCCCTTTAATCAGGGCCTTCATGATCAGTGGCGATAGGGCCAACAATGGATCAATATCATAATTTAGTAAAATAAGATTGCCTGTCCTAGATCTCAGCTGTACCACACCTTACAATTCACAAAGCATCACCATACTGCACCATAACCAAGCAGTTCCCCATGAATTCTTTATCAGGAATTCAGCCATCAATAGGAATACCATGAGAAAACTTGAATTACTCGCGCCAGGTGGCGACATCGAGTCAATTAAAGCGGCTATCGTTGCCGGTGCTGACGCGGTGTACTGCGGTCTTAATAGCTTTAATGCCCGTACCCGCGCCGAGAATTTAAGTTTTGAAGATCTGTACGGTCTGCTGCGTATTGCCCACCAACATGATTGCCAACTGTTTCTAACGCTTAATATCATTGTGTTAGAAAAAGAACTGCCTGCATTACTAAAACTGCTAAATCAATTGGTTAATACCGCTATAGATGGCGTGATCGTGCAGGACCTTGGCTTATTTTACCTATTGAAACAGCACTATCCGACGTTAGACATTCATGCATCGACTCAGGTAACGACCCACAATACGGGGCAAATCGAGTTTTTGTCACGTTTAGGCGCATCAAGAGCAAACTTATCGAGAGAGCTTAATCTGACCGAAATTAAACAGCTGTCAGACAAAGCTCATGCTCTTGATATGCTCACGGAAGTCTTTGTGCATGGCTCAAATTGCATTGGCTTTTCTGGTCTGTGTTACTTTAGCTCGGCCCATGGCGGTAATTCTGGCAATCGTGGCCGTTGCAGTCAACCTTGTCGCGATCAGTATCAAACCACTGATACTGGTGCACAATATCCACTAAACCTGAAAGATAACTCAGCATTTTCAGATCTTGATGCGCTTTACGCTGCTGGCGCTGACTCGTTGAAAGTGGAAGGTAGAATTAAGAAGTCTCATTACGTGTATCGGGTGATTGATACATGGCGTAAACAGATCACAAGACTTGAGCTGCGCAGCGCTATCTCGACCGACAAATCCCCGCTATATACCGTGTTCAATCGTGACTTTTCTAATGGTTACTTACACGGCGCAGTGGGTACAAATATGTACATAGATAACCCACGCGATAACGCGGTGCAGCATTTTACTCAATTAGAAAGCCTTAGATTGCTTACCGAGAAAAGCTCTGCTGCCTCGGTGAATGTGAAAAAGGCGCTCTATGATGAAAAAACAGAAATTATTGCTACTCTTGGCGACAAAATAGCGCGACTTAGTTTAGCCAAGCCGCTTATTTCGCTAAAATTTTATGGTCAGGAAGGCCAAGCATTAGGGATAACACTCTGTGTTCGGCCTGCCAACATGCTAGACGTTGATGCTGAGCAATCTGAGGCGATACGTGAATTTAGTCTTTTATCTGACGCTGCGCTTGTTACATCTGATAAATACGGGCTAAAAGAGGAATTACTAAAACGTTTCACAAGTCTTGGTAACATTGAGTATGCCTTAGACTCTATTTGTTTCGATGATTTAGCCGCAGACTTGTTTGTGCCGTTTAAGCAGTTAACCACTATGAGGCAGCAGATAGTGACATGGTTAAATAGCGGCCGAGAGCATGTTGAGCCAGTATCTTTGCAGCAGGTTCGCCAGCAAATAAATAGTGATCTATGCATCAACAGCGTTAACGCAGCAACTAATACAACGAACACCATCGCTCAGGCACAGGTTTCACATAACGAGAACCTCACTCAGTTATCAATACTAATAGCCAATAGACGGGATCTTGCTCTGTATCGTCAATTAAAGCAGCAGATCGAACTTAAAGGGCTCCAGGTTTATTATTTAGTTCCAGATGCGATAAACGCAGAGCGCGAAAAACTCGCCCTACTGTTTTCTCAAGAACCTGAGCTTATTCCTTGGTTTGGCGCTGTTATTATGCAAACAGATTTTAATGCCGCTAAACAATTACTCGAAGAGATAAAACCTAAGTTGATCGTGACTAACAATAGTGGCGTTGGCGTTGTGGCCACAGACTTAGGTATAAATTGGGTTGCGGGCCCTTACCTTAATACCAGTAATTCGATAAGTATGTACAGCTTGCAGCAACAAGGATGCAGCGGCGCGTTTGTGTCTAATGAACTAAATAAAATACAGATAAAAGCGATTAAAGCGCCTAAAGGCTTTAAGGTGCATTACAGTCTTTTTCACCCGATAATGTTAATGACTAGCCGTCAATGCTTGTTTTTACAGTCCAGTGGTTGTGACAAAGCAGTGATGGATGATGAGTGCTTAACGGTTTGTAAGAAAACCAGTTCACTGACTAATGTAAAGGGGGTTGATTTTGTGATAGACAAGAAGCGCCGTGAGCATAATGCCTTGTATGGCAGTCAACACTTCTTTAATCCACAGATCTTGACTGAGCTATCAGGTTACTTTGATAGCGTTATGCTGGATTTACGCGCGATTGTAACTAATAGCCAATTACAGCAAAATCAGTTTGATACTGTAATCAAGTTAACTCAGTTTCTATCATCGCAAGCACTATCAAGCCCAGGGTTATCAAACCAAAAGTTATCAAGCTCGAAGTTATCAACAAAAGAGGTATCAAGTCCAAATTTATCAAGCACTGAGTTTACAAACCTTGTTAGCAATACTACCAACGTTCAATACTTAAAAGGTCTGTAAGGCAACCTGAATAAGCTCTTAGCAGTTGGAGTTAGGAGCTTAAAGATAACGTCATCTCACTTAAGGATTTTTTCACAAAGCGCTATCGTTATTGATGTAGGGCAAAGACATGAATAGTTACGTGATATTTAATCCTAGCTAGCTTGTCAAAATAGCGGTTATGTACCATAACCAATAGCATGTTCCTCTACAATCTTCCATAAGTGAGAGCCTGACTGATATGACATTCTCTAGACGCACCTTCCTTAAATCTGCACTCGCAAGCACCGTTGCAGCGCAAGGGCTTACCTTGTTTCCTGCAGGCAAAGTATTTGCAGATGACACTCAATCGATCCCCCATGCCAGCCATTATGGCCCCTTCAATGCTATCGTCAAAGAAGGCGTTCTGATCGGCGTACAGCCATTGAAAGACATAGATGCTTTCCCGACCAAGATGCTATTAGAAGGGATCTTAAGCCGAACTTACAGCGACACTAGGGTTAAATACCCGATGGTGCGTAAATCCTATTTTGAAAATCCATTAGGCGATCATAAACCACACCTTAGAGGCAAAGAGCCTTTTATCCGTGTGGACTGGAACACCGCTATGGCCATGGTCAGTACTGCGATTGCCAATACGATAGCCAAGCATGGTAACCAAGCGATTTTTAGTTCTTCTTATGGCGGTTGGTCCCATGCTGGTTTAATGAGGCCACAAACATTACAAGGCCGGTTTTTTAACTTAATTGGTGGCCAAAGTGCTTGTAGCGGAGATTACAGCGCGGGGGCGTCTGAAGTAATATTGCCTCATGTAATAGGCGATATGGAGGTTTATTCCCCTCAAACAGCATGGCAAGTTATCGAAGATAATACAGAACTGATGTTATTGGTTGGCTGTGACCCATATAAAACAAATCGGATTGAGTTTAGGGTTGCTGATCATGCTATGCATAAACACTGGCAAGCCTTTGCTGAAAAAGGGATTGAGTTTATTTCGATAAACCCGCAACAAACTCAAACAGATAAAGCCATGGGTAGCGAGATGATCAATATTCGCCCCAATACAGATGTCGCACTGTTTACCGCTATGTCGTTCCATATTTACCAATCCGATTTGTATGATAAGGCTTATCTAGACAAATATACGGTCGGCTTTGACCGGTACCTTAACTATCTCAAAGGGGTTGATGACAATACACCTAAAACCCCTGAATGGGCGGAGGAAATTACAGGAGTCAGTGCTAAACAAATTCGTAAACTAGCAGAACAGGTGGTAAAAAAGCGCACGCAGATCTGTGCCGGTTGGTCACTGCAGCGAGCGCAACATGGAGAGATGATCCACTGGGCGATTATTAACTTTGCGGCTATGGCAGGTAAAATAGGTAAACCGGGTGAAGGCGCAGGCTTCAGCTGGCATTATGGTAACGGTGGGATGCCACAGTCAGGCAAAAAAATGCCTGCGGGTCTATCGCAAGGGCGTAACCCTATAACTGCACGTTGCCCTGTGGTACTTATTTCTGACATGCTGAATAATCCTGGGAGCAACTACACTCGTAATGGTCAAACCCTGAAATTCCCTAACGCCAAGCTTATCTATAATGCAGGGAATAATTTGCTGTCCCACCAGCAAAATACCAATGAACTCATTCAAGCACTTAACAACAACGTGGAAACCATCATTAATCAAGATCCATGGTGGTGTGCCTCCTCACTGTATGCCGATATTGTACTCCCCAGCACGACAACGCTCGAACGCAATGATATTAGCTCTGGTGGAACCTATTCTAACAATAAGATCTATGCCATGAAACAGGTCATCAAGCCTGTAGGCGAAAGTTGGAATGACTATGAGATCTTTTCGGCATTGGCAAAAATATTTAATGTCCAGCAACAATTCACAGAAAATAAGACCTTTATGCAGCACCTTAAAGATGCATACGCGGCATCTGATGCGAGCGAAAGCTTTGACAGTTTCTGGCTTAAAGGTGTAACCCATCTCAGTACCCCAAAAACGGCCAATGACTGGGTTAGACACCGCGATTTTTACCTTGATCCGGCTAAACATCCATTACATACCCCTTCAGGTAAAATTGAGCTTTATTGTGAGCAGATAGAGTCTTATCACTTACCCGACTGCCCGCCCATGCCTGAATGGATCCCTCCTGCCGAGTGGCTAGGAAATGCCAAACCTGATCAAGTCCATGTATTGAGCCCACATCCATGGATGCGCCTTCATTCCCAAATGGCAAATGCTGACGTTAATCGTTATGAGTCTGTTGATGGCCGTCAATTTGCGTTAATTAATAAAGATGATGCGGCGCACCGTGGCATTAAAGATGGGGATTTGATTGAAGTATACAATGAACGCGGTGCGTTATTAGCGGGAGCAAAAATAGCTGACAATGTGATGCCCGGCGTTATTTATATCCATGAAGGAGCCTGGCTGCAACTGGATAAAAAAGGTCGCTGTAATTCAGGTTCGATTAACATGCTAACCTCTGCTCGGCCATCAAGTGGACTCAGTCAAGGAACGAGTGCGAATACCTGTTTGGCAGCCTTTAAAAAGTGTTTAGATCCCGAATCCCCGAATAAGGCTTACCAGGCTCCCAAAATTGAAACACTTAAGCAGCCCTTCGACATTAAAAGCTTGGGACTTGCAGCGGCTCTAAAATCAATAAAATCTGTGAAACAGCAAGTTCAGAGTAAAGGTGAAAAAATCTTCTACCATGCATGTACCATGTGTCATGCGGCGCCAAACCCTGCCGATCATAGCTATAAACAGTGGCAAGGTATCACTCGTAGTATGTTCCCAAGAGCAGGATTAAACCCTGATGAACAGGCTGAAGTGCTAAAGTTTTTACAACAGCATGCTAAACAATAAAACGGTTTAAGTTTATGATTATGTTTAAGTGCCTGAACGGATAGTCTGATGTGATGCACGTAGAGCCCTCTTATAAATTGAGGGCTTTTTCTTTTTGTCGTAAAATTTTCTTTCTTGTCGTAAAAAGTGTCATTAATTGTCTCTTAAGCTCATCATAATCCTCGTCATAAACCACTTAACAAACTAAGTCATAAAAGATAAGTACGTTTATGCCCTATAGCGACAAAGTCTTTGAAATAGTCACCTTTTTTAAAAGTATTTCGCTGAAAAAAGTCATCGCAACACCGTTATGGTTATAAAATCGGCAGTCAAGACCATTTTTCGCTCAATATTTGGCCTAAAGGTAAATAATTGCAGAAATATGCGATTTAACTGTATAGAGTAAAAATATTGACCGTCATTAAGAGGACGTATTATGCCAATAAAACCTCTCAGCAGTACCAAGCTTTATCGCGTATCGGCGCTTAACAAGCTCTCTTCAGACTGCAAGTCGACAAAACACCTCGAACCATTAGACCAAATTGTGGGTCAAGCCCGCGCTCAACAAGCGGTAGAGTTTGCGCTTTCTATGAAAGAGAAAGGCTACAATATTTATGCGCTTGGTCGCAATGGCCTAGGCAAACGCACCATGGTGCTGCGCCATCTAAACCGTCAAGCACCCAATAGTAACGGCCGCACCTTATACGATTGGTGTTATGTGGTAAATTTTGACGATACTCGTAGCCCCAAGGTGCTTAAGTTACCTGCAGGTATGGGCTTATGCTTTAAAAAAGATATTGAAAAGCTCATGTCAAAACTGCTAAAGGCATTGCCTTTAGCATTTGATAATGAGATGTACTATAGCCGCGCTGACAAATTAAAGAATCAGCTTGCAGCCAAACAGGAAGAAGCCTTGCTCTTGCTGACAGAAGAGGCGAAGAGTCATTCTGTAGGACTCTCGATTTCCCCTCAAGGTAATTATGAGTTGGTAGCATTAAACGGTGACGAGCCCCACACCGAAGAAAGCTACTTGGCGTTATCGGCCAAAGAGCAAGATGTGATGCAAGATGCGATTTCTGCACTTGAAGCACAGCTGCGTGGCATCGTAAGACAAATAACCATTTGGGAAGAGGAGTATTCTGAGAAGCAGCAAAAACATGATGAACAAGTTGCTGAAGAAGTCCTAACCCACAGCCTTACTGCGTTAAAAGAGCAATATAAAGACCAAGCGAATGTAAAAGCCTACATTAAGGCGATGCATAAAGACATCATTGATAATCTGGATATCTTCCTAGAAGAAAGTGAAGAGCAAGCTGCCCTCGCCTATGCCTCAATGAGCAAGAAAATGCCAAGGCGTTATCAGATCAATGTACTGGTGTCGCAAGCGTCACAATTGCAGCCGATTATTGTTGAGGAAACCCCCAACTATCACACCATTTTTGGCTACGTAGAAAATGCGACCTATAAAGGTACCGTTTTCACTGACTTTTCACTGATCCGCCCAGGTAGCTTGCATAAGGCGAATGGCGGCGTGCTTATGATTGATGCGGTTAAAGTGCTTGAGCACCCTTATGTATGGGACGGACTTAAGCGTGCGCTGCGTTCTCGCAAATTGAGTTTGACCTCACTGGAACGTGAAGTCACCTTATCTGGGACGATATCTCTGGATCCTGAAGCGATCCCCTTAGATGTTAAGATCATTTTGTTTGGGGATTTTGCGACATATAAACTATTACAACAGTATGACGCCGAGTTTACTGAGTTGTTTAGGGTTACAGCTGATTTTGAAGATAGAATGCCACGTAGCGATGATTCTGAGGCCCATTACGCCCAGTTCATCTCGAGCATAGTACACAGCAATAAAATGCTGCACTGTGATAAAAAAGCGATTGGACGTGTAATCGAATTCAGTTCTCGCCAAGCCGATGATCAAAATATGTTATCACTGCACTCCGTCGATATTGCCAATCTATTACGAGAAGCAAATTATTGCGCGCGTTCAGTTAACTCAAACATGATTAGAGTCTGCCATGTAGAGCAAGCGTTAGCGAATAAAGAAAAACGGATCTGCCGCGCAAAAGATGACTTTATGCAAAGCTTTGTTAATGGCACTACCCTAATTGATACTCAAGGAGAAACCGTTGGCCAAGTGAATGGCTTATCGGTGATGTCGACCTCCGATTACCAATTTGGTGCCCCTAGCCGGATCACCGCGACGACCGCTTTTGGTGAGGGTCGAGTTTTCGATATCGAGCGCAAAGTAGAGTTAAGTGGCAGCATTCACTCTAAAGGCGTAATGATTTTATCCGCATATATCGCATCGATTTTAGGCAAGACAGATAAAATTCCGTTGTCGACGCATCTTACCTTTGAACAGTCCTATGGCGGTGTAGATGGTGACAGTGCTACCATGGCAGAGTTGTGTGCCATGCTATCTTCTTTTTCAGGGGTTGCGCTACGTCAGGATATTGCGATAACAGGTTCGATGAATCAGTTTGGTGAATCTCAGCCGATTGGTGGCGTTAACGAGAAAATTGAAGGCTTCTTTGACGTGTGTAAAATCAAAGGCCGTAAAGATACGCAAGGCGTCATTATTCCCAAGTCAAATATCCATAACTTAATGTTACGCCGAGACATAGTTGACGCGGTGGAAAAAGGAAAATTCCACATTTGGGCAATCAGTCATGTAGAGCAAGCAGTAGAATTACTGACAGGGACTAAACTCGGTAAAATAAATACCAAAGGTGAATATACCAAGGGTAGCATTTTAGGCTTATCCCAATTAAGGCTAGATAAGTTACGTGAAAAAGTTACGTGAAAATGACACTAAAAAGTAATGGCTAATTCATCCGCATTTTATGAAATGTGTAGCTAACAAAAAGGCCGAACTCAATGTTCGGCCTTTTTTGTCAACCTATTTTAGGACTGACAGCATTTTAAGACTAGACAGAACTTGCTAGTAGAGACTAGGCAAACACATCTTGCAATGGAGGCACGATTTGCTTCTTACGGCTTAATACCCCATCTAACCATACTTTACTGTTTTGTGACTCACAGTTATAAGCCGATTCGATTTTTGCTAAATCGTCACTGACAATAAGCATCTCAGAACCTTCTCTCATGATGTCGGTCAGTAATAATAGAACGCTGTGACGATTACCTTCTGCTTTTAGTGCCGCAATATCAGCTTCAAGTTCAGCTTTAATCTCGTCAAATACAGCAAGGTCAATCACTTCAAGCTGACCGATCCCCACTAGGTTACCGTTCATGTTGAAATCTTTAAAGTCACGCATAACAAGATCACGAGCAGGCGTGCCTTCTACAGCAGATTTCACTTTAAACATTTCCATGCCTAATGCTTTAACATCTTCAATACCAGCGATTTCAGCTAATGCTTCAACACACTTAATGTCAGCGGTTGTACAAGTTGGTGACTTGAAGATAACCGTGTCACTTAAGATGGCACAAAGCATAATGCCTGCGATCTCTTTTGAGATCTCAACGTTGTAGAAGTCATACATCATCTTAATGATGGTGTTACTACAACCTACAGGGCGGATCCAGCACTCTAAAGGTGTTGAAGTCGTTAAGTCACCCAACTTATGGTGATCAACAATACCAACAATCGTCGCTTGCTCGATATCATCTGGTGCTTGAGTTAGCTCAGAATGGTCAACGATATACACTTCTTCGCCAGCGTAGCTGGTTTTAAATTCTGGTGCTTCGAAACCGAATTTTTCTAAAATGAAAGCTGTTTCAGGTGATAACTCACCTAAACGAGTGGCAACTGATGCTTCACCAATTTGGTTTCTTAGGTGCGCAAGTGCAATAGCACCACAAATTGAATCTGAATCTGGGATTTTGTGGCCCACAACATAAACTGGCATATATAAAGCTCTCCTTTAATTTGCCGCGATTTTAACAAAGTTTTTCACGATGCGGAAATACCAAAAGGTCGCAGATGCAAATCAATTGGTCAAAAATCACGATTTAAGCCGTTTTAACGCGTAATCAGCCGAAATAGCAAGCCATTGACGCCTACTTATTTAGACCAATCCTATAACGTGCAGTTCTCAAATGAGTTAAGAACGATACTGAAAACCGTGAATATGGCGCATTTTTAGATAAAATTGCCGTCTAGATTAGACTTCGATACCACTGAGTCCATTTTTATAGTATAAGCTTGCGTAAATTTATCTTTATCAAAATTGAGCGCCATAGCTATGTCAGACAAATTCTTCTTTAAAGGGCGTAAAACCCCAAAGCCTAAGCACGAAAGCTATGGTTACAACACTAAACGTGAAGTTAAAATCGGTACTGAAGTAAACCCTTTAGTACTTATGGTTCAAAATGCTGAGCGTGAAGCTGAAATCACCCAGTTACTCAGCGATAATGAGCTGGTGGGCTTAATTACGGTTGATGCAACCCAGGATGAAAACGTCGTTCAACTGATGGGGCTGCTCAATAAGCCACAGACAACTCGTTTTGAAAAAGTACCTAATCGTAACGACGCTTGTGTTTGTGGAAGCGGCAAGAAATATAAGAAATGTTGCGGTTAACATCGTAAAATTCAAAGCAGTGCATGTCGCACTGCTTTTTTGTATGTAATGCCCTTTCAAATCCCCTCATGCCCTTCTTTCTACCCAGCGCAGATAATCAATCTAGCTTCTATTCAGTTTCTAAATCCAAATGGTTTGAGTTATAAACAGTTTTTTTACATTTTTGCCGATTCAAAAATAAAGCGTTTTTATCGATTCTGGATCAACAATAGCCAATTACATCCCACCAGCCAAAAAATCTTCCATTTAAATACAGAGACTTGCACTAAAGCCAAATACGATATCAATAAACTAAACGCCTATGCGTAATTCATAGCGTATTCATAAATGTTAATTTTAGTTACACACGTTTACACAATCATACTGTTACATTTCGCCAGTTCCATTAACATGTATTCAAAATTCTAAATAGATTACTCATCTTTATTTTTTAAACACCAATAAAGATGGGTATTGAGTGCAAAATTGCTTCAACAAGAGGACGTGTTTGTGGCTACTAAAAAACAGATCATTTTACCAATGGTTGTCATTGCCGTTGGCGTGGCAGGGTTTATTGGCATCTCGGCATTAAAAAAGCCCCCTGAAGAAAAGGAAGAGCTTGATACCACTCCCCTAGTATCAATTCAGTCAGTTGAAATCAACCCGATGAGTTTTGCTGTTACTTCATATGGAGTGGTGAATGCCAAGTACGAAACAGAATTAGTCTCACAAGTGAATGGTGAAATTGTTTACCTATCAGATAAATTTGTCCGCGGTGGCTTTGTCAAAAAAGGCGATGTTCTCGCAAAAATCGACCCAAGTGATTATGAAGCTGCGCTTATTGATGCTAAAGCCAGTATGGCGTCAGCAAGAGCGACACTGGTACAAGAAAAAGCATTTGGTAAAGTTGCAGCCGAAGAATGGAAGCGCATTGAAAATGGTGTACCCACTGAGCTGAGTTTGCGTAAGCCACAGCTTGCCCAAGAAGTGGCTAAGTTAAACTCTTCGGAAGCGGGCCTAAAACGGGCTAACCGCAACCTTGAGCGTACCATCATTAAAGCCCCTTACGATGCCTTAATAGAGGCTAGAAATATTGGTTTAGGTTCTTATGTCAGCATGGGGACTCCCCTTGGTAAAGTATTGAGTACAGCGCATGCAGAAGTGCGCTTACCGATTGCCGACAAAGAGCTGCAGTTTTTAGATAGCAAAGGTAAAGGTGCTGAAGTTATGTTAACTGGTGAGTTTGCCGGACAAACAACACAGTGGCCTGCGACAATAGTGAGAAGCGAGGGCGTAATTGATAGCCGTAGCCGTATGACCTATTTAGTTGCTGAAGTGGCAGATCCTTATGGGCTTAACTCGAACAACAATGAACTGCGTTACGGCACCTATGTGACGGCCAATATTGATGGTAGCCATGCAGGTCAAGTCGCTGAAGTACCACGTCATTTAGTTATCAATAATCAAATTGCAATACTCGATGATGAAGGCAAACTTAGATATAAAGACATTACTATTTTGCGTCAAATAGGCGCTAAAGTTATTGTATCTGCGGGATTAGAAGCAGGTATGAATGTCATCACCTCAGCCCTTGATTACCCGATTGAAGGCATGCAGCTCGCCTTACCAGAAGATAAAGCCTTATCTGAGGATGAACCTACCGCTCCACAAGCTGCCCAGATAGCGATGGAAGATGAGGAATAATTCATGATCGATACCAATAAAGGCATTATCGCTTGGTTTGCGCGTAACAGTGTAGCTGCTAACTTATTGATGATTATCATTATCATAGGCGGCTTACTTACCGCTAACACGATTCGTAAGCAGTTCTTCCCAGCCGTTGAGATCAATTGGTTAGAATTCAACGCGGTCTACCCCGGCGCAGCACCACAAGAGGTAGAAGAAGGGATCACCATTAAGATTGAGGAAGCACTGGAAAGTGTGCAGGGCCTTAAGCGAGTGATCACCTATTCTAACCGTAATGTCTCTTCAGGCTATTTCCGTGTAGAAGACTCTTATGATCCACAGGTGGTACTGGAGGAGGTAAAATCAGAAATTGATTCGATCTCAAGTTTCCCCGATGGCATGGAGCGCCCCAAAGTTGAGCGTATAAAACTTCGCCAAGAAGTGATGTATATGAGCCTCTATGGTGATTTATCCCAACGACAACTAAAAGACTTGGGTGAAAAAATTCACGATGAGCTTTTACAATTACCACTGGTTAATATCACGGATTTCTATGGCGGACTTGGCTATGAGATTGCCATTGAAGTCAGTAAAGATAGATTACGAGAGTTTGGTTTAAGTTTTAATGATGTCGCCGAAGCGGTTCGTGGTTATTCGCGTAACATGTCAGCTGGACAGATAAGGGCCGAGAACGGTTATATTAACTTACGCGTTCAAAATCAGGCCTATGTCGGCTATGAGTTTGAAAGCTTGCCGTTAATCACCCTTGAAGATGGTACCACTTTGCTGTTAGGCGATGTGGCAAACGTAATCGACGGTTTTGAAGAAGGTATTCAATACTCTAAATTTAACGGTAAAAACTCAGTTACTTTCTTTATTGGCGCCGCTAACGATCAGAGCTTAACCGATGTTGCTGACGTCGTTAAGGCTTACATTAGCGATAAACAGAAAGTGTTGCCTCAAGGGGTTAAATTAGAGCCTTGGGTCGATATGACCTATTACCTTGAAGGTCGCTTAAACCTCATGCTCGACAGCATGAAAAGTGGTGCCATATTAGTCTTTATATTACTAGCACTATTTTTACGAGTGAGACTGGCATTTTGGGTGATGATGGGTTTACCTGTTTGTTTCTTAGGCACCTTACTCTTTATGCCTATGGGTATGATTGATGTCACGATTAATGTCATCAGCCTATTCGCTTTCATTTTAGTGCTCGGTATTGTCGTCGATGATGCCATCGTCATGGGCGAAAGTGCTCACGCCGAATGCGAAGAAAAAGGCCAAAGCTTAGATAATGTTATTCGTGGCGTAAAGCGGGTTGCTATGCCAGCTACCTTTGGTGTGTTAACCACCATTGCAGCATTTTTACCTATTACACTCGACGACGGTCCCTCTTCTGCATTTGGCCAGGCTATCGGCTTTGTGGTGATCTTATGTCTTATCTTTTCGTTAGTAGAATCTAAGCTTATCTTGCCCGCGCATTTGGCACGTATGAAGCAAAAAACTATCGTTAAACCAGGATCAAAGAATCCGATTGACTGGCTACGTATCGTGGTTAACTTTTTACAAGGGAAAGTTGATACCGGCCTTAAAACCCTAATCACTCACTATTACCGCCCTTCTCTTGAAGTTGCTGTTAAGTATCGCTACACAGTCATTATGGTTTTCTTCAGTCTGATCCTAATTTGTGCAGGTCTTTATTCAGGTGGCTTAATTCGTTTTATTGGCCAACCTAAGATCCCGCATGACTTTCCTCGGATCACTTTTGAGATGAATATTGATGCGTCTGAAACAGCGACATTATCAGCAGCCTTATCTATTGAAGAAGCATTGAGAAACGTTGATAGCAAGCTTGAGCAACAATATGGGCAAAAGATGATATCAGACATGCAAGTCGAACTTCGTGGCCGCACGTCGGCACAAGTGATGACTAAGCTGGTTGATCCAGAAATTCGTCCAATCGATACCTTTGCGGTGGCAGAGCTATGGCGCCAGAATATGCCATTAATCCCCGGCATGAAGTCTTTTACTATCCAGGATAACCTATTTGGTGGAGGTCGCGATGATGGCGATATTAGCTTCAGACTTGAAGGTAAGGATGATGCGCAGTTAGTCGCAGCAGCAAAAGAGCTCAAAGCAAAATTGAATACCCTTAAAGGTGTGGGTGACGTTAATGACAGCCGTCAGTCCAGCGCTAAAGAGATCCAATTTGAATTAAAGCCTCTTGCTCATAGTTTAGGCTTAACGCTTGCCGATATTGCGCGTCAGGTCGGTAATAGTTTTTATGGCCTTGAAGCTCAGCGGATCTTACGTAATGGCGAAGAGATTAAAGTCATGCTGCGTTATCCTGAAGAGCAGCGTAACTCCATCGCGCAGGTATCAGATGTAAACATAAAAACTCCACAAGGGGCTGAGATCCCATTGTCTGAAGTTGCAGAAATAGTTGTAACGGATGGCGTTAACAGTATTCGCCGTGAAAATGGCAACCGAACAATTAATGTTTGGGGTTCAGTAGATGCAGATCAAGCAGAGCCCTTTAAACTTGCTAAAGATATTCGAGATAACTATTTACCAGAGTTATTAAAGAAGTATCCAAGGGTTAAGAGTGAGGTGTCTGGTAATATCCAGGAGCAACTAGATAGTGCTGATACTCAGTTACGAGACTTCTTAATCTCTATGCTGGTGATTTACAGCCTATTAGCCGTACCGTTAAAGTCATATTCTCAGCCAATCATGATCATGTCGGTGATCCCTTTTGGTGTCATTGGCTCTGTCCTTGGGCATATGCTTTTAGGACTCGATCTCAGTGCCCTTTCAGTATTTGGTATTATTGCGGCAGCAGGTGTTGTGGTGAACGACTCGCTGGTGATGGTTGATTACATCAATAAATCACGGGAATCTGGTATTGCGATGAAACTATCGGTACTCGAAGCGGGTTGTCGCCGTTTTAGAGCCATTTTATTGACCTCTCTCACGACCTTTATCGGTTTAGTGCCCATCATGACTGAAACCAGTATGCAGGCGCAGATGGTGATCCCTATGGCTGTATCATTAGCCTTTGGTGTGCTGTTTGCCACTGTTGTGACATTAGTATTAATCCCGTGCTTGTACGTGACGATTGAGGACATTAAACGATTAATTGGCAGCAAATCTCGTGTGCAAGAACCTGTTGACGGGGTGATTGATACGCCAACCATTAGCGGCACATCTAAATTAACTGAACAGAGTTAGCAACTGAGCAATCTTGGTTAATTAGCAATGATGTTCAATCTGCGACGAAAAATGACTAAGCCCCTACCCTAAGGGGCTTTTATTTGATTGTTGAAATTGGATAAGAATTAAACCTGTTAAATAATACGAGATATCAACAATTCATCTCATGCTTATCTTAACTCTGTATCAATCTTTTTTTTGAGCGTCCCCCCCCCCCCCCAGAAACATCATCACTTAATAAAACCATTACCACAGTATTGGTTGTAAGAACTCATAGAAAAATGTATACGAATACAGCAGGTTGTCACTGCTATTTATCAGTTCAAATGAATATACTTGATGGTTAAACCAAACCATCATGATTAATGACAGAATGTACATCAGCAACAAACTAAGATTAGTGTGTTTATGAAATGGCGATCGAACAAGAGTAACAATTGGGCCTACATATATTGCCGCAACCCAGGCTAATGATCCGAGAATAAGAATTGATTTCCGAAACATTGCTATTTGTTGCTCTAACGAGGGCAATTGTTTCACCACCAGCCAAAACTCCTGGTTTAAAGGTGAGAAAAAGCCTGTTACGGTATTTGCTAGGCCTAAATACATCAATATATCGCCAACAATAAAAGACCAATGGTCGCAGGTGCCAGTCTCGTCTATCGCAGAAGAACTGATAAAAGCAACCAAAGATAATAACGAAAAAGCTAATGCAATAAATAGCGCCATATCGGCTCGAAAATGTATCGCATGTTCAAGTCCAGGAACGGAGATCCCGCCCGCCATTTCAACTAACTCTGATATTTGGAAGGATACGATGGCAATATTGAAACCAACAACCGTTAAACGAGCGCGCATTACGTTAATCGCAATACGTATAGGAGGTTCTTGAGTCATTATAGCTCTCTAGGAATGGAATTAATTATACTGACAATAGAGCCTTAGCAAGGCTGGTTAACCACTGCTAAGGCGTGTTTTGAGGAAACCGATTTATTTAAAATGGGTCAACTATGAAAATACCATTGCCATGTAACCTAAAATAAGCACGATAGCGGAAGTTAATGCATAGGGAACGGGGTAAGCTACTGCCGCTATGCCACTTTTAGAAATATCCTGAATACCATTGAGTGCCGGTGTACTATTTCGCCCTCCGGCACACGCCCCAGCAAGTATGACCGGGTTCATATTTCTAAAATAATAGCCATAAATCCATGCCAAGAAAGGTGGAACTAAGGCTCCTAGCAAGCCAAGTACAGCTATCCATATTACGACGGTACCTTGGAATGATGACATGATTTTTGGCCCGACTCCTGCGGCCAACACAGCAACAAATAGGCTCAACCCTATGTCATTGAGAAACGCGCGTGCGCCTTCGCTAGTCGGTCCACCAAAATCAGGATTTCGGGTGCGTAACCATGAAACTAAAATACCCATTAACATACAGCCCGCTGAGGTACCTAACGCAAATGGAATACCGCTAATTTCAACGCTGGCATGCCCAATAACAAAGCCTATGAATAGTGCCAGTGACATAAATGACACTTCTGTGTAGGCACTTTCAATAATAGGCACCCCCTTTAATGCATTAGCGGCTTGATTTATACACCATGTAGGACCTGCTAGTCGTAAAACATCACCTTTTTCTACCACTGTTTTAGGAAGGTGAGGAATGGCAACACCAGCTCTAAACATAGATTTTAAATGGATCCCAAAGCCCATTTGGGATCCAACTTCTGCTAACGTTTTTCCAGCGAACTCACTTTTTCCAACATGGATATCGGCCACTTCGATATCAACCATTCTCGCGCGACGTTCATCCACTTCTTTACCGACTTTATCCTTACCATTAAGGAGTAAATTGTAATCGCCCATCACACCCACAATGTCGCCTAACTGAATGGTTGGATTATCATTCGCATCAATCACATCATCGCCACGAACTACTTTTACGATTGTGGCATGGGGATTCATTTTAAACAGCTGATTTACCGTTTTACCCACCACTTCTTTATGTTCAACGAGGTAAGTGCGAATTTGTTTGTCAGTAAAACCAAGAATTGACGCGCCTGCAGTGCCAGGTAATGCACCACCGTCCTCTCCCCCACCAAACTCTTTCTCAGCTTTTAGAGCTTCAGCTACAGCATCTTTACCAAACATTTTTGGTAAGTACTTAATAAGTAGAATAATGAATATCGAAGATAATACGTAACTAATCGCGTAGCCTGCAGCCATGTTTGCCCCAACCATATCAGCAGTTACACCTTCAGGAAGTTTAAATGCCCCGCTAGATACAGCCGATTGAGCAACCCCCATAACAGCCGTCACAGTGTAGCTTCCAGAAATAATTCCCGCAGCATAACCAGGACCTAAATCGAGTACTTTAACGCCAAAGAATACGATTAAGAAGTTAGAGAAAACCACAATCAGGCCAATCACTAAGAAATCTACGCCGCCTCGGGCTAAGCCTGAGAAAAATTGTGGCCCTACCCGCATGCCTAATGCATACATGAAAAGCATCAAGAAGATATCTTCGACAAGACCTGGAATGTTATAGGTGATCCCATAAAGTGCACTTGAGGCTAAAGCTATGAGGATCCCTGTCACTAATGTACCGGCTGTCGCGCCGAGCGAAATCCCTCCGATGGTAATACGGCCTATAGGATAACCAATAGCCAGTGTTAAAAATAAGTAAGCAAAAGGATTTTGTGCTAAATAATTAAAAGCCCAAGCAACCCCTTGATATGATTGTGGCTCAGCCGATGAGGCGTATGCATTACCTATGGTTAAGATTGCAAGACCACATAGCCCCAATATAAGGCTAATAATGTGTTTAGGTGGATTAGATAAACAACCTAAGATTCTAGAACGAACGTTCATAATTTTATCCAGTCAGTATTGATGATGAAAAAGAAGTAACGACTAGTTACTTCTTTTTCATTAGTGATTAGTGATTAGTGATTTAATTAACACTTACCAGAGGACACTTTATGAAGATCATGCAATACCGGAGCTGTTGCATTACCGCCATGCTCTTCTAAATATTCACATGCCATCTCAATGTCTCTAGCTAAGATTTCAGCAGAGTCTCGATTAAGGTGTGGCCTTACAACGATACGCAAGCTGTTCACTTCTTGAGCGTCAGCAGGCATTGAATAAGCGGATAAAATCCAACCATGTTCACGAACTTTATTGGAAATATCAAATTCATTATATTGAGTAATTGACTCATCTAGAGTCAAAGCTACCACAGGGATCCGCTGCGTTTCATTCATCACTTTAAACTTCCCTGTGGCGAGTAAGCGATCTCTTAGGTATTCTGCATTTGCTACGGTTTGCTTCATAATGCTTGTGTAGCCCGCTTTACCAAGTCGGATAAAGTTATAATATTGTGCGAGCACGGTCGCTGAACTCTTACTGAAATTAAGAGTGGCTGTAGCTGCTTCACCGCCAAGGTAGTTAACGTAAAATACTAAATCTTCGTTAAATATTGCGCGTTCACGGAAAATAATCCACCCAAGACCTGGAGGCACTAAGCCGAACTTATGGCCAGAAGCATTAATCGACTTGACCCGAGGTAAGCGGAAGTCCCATTTGTATTCAGGGTAAAGGAAAGGATTAACAAAACCACCTGATGCTGCATCAATATGCATAGGAATTGAAATGCCCGTTTTTTCTTCAAAAGCATCTAACCAATCATGGATGGCTTGGAAGTCATCATCTTCCCCTGTAAATGTTTGCCCTGCGATGGCAACGACACAAATTGTGTTTTCATCGACGTACTCGTCAAGCTGTTCAGCAGTTAACCGGTATTGACCTGGTTTTAGTGGAACGATACGAGGTTCAACGTCAAAATATTTAAGGAATTTTTTCCACACAATTTGTACGTTCCCCCCCGTAACCATGTTAGGTTTAGTCGAATCTTTACCAGCTTTTTCTCGTTCTTGACGCCAGTTCCACTTATGTGCCAACCCCGCAAGCATACAGGCTTCAGAAGAACCAACTGTCGCAGCGCCATATGCTTCCACGTCTTTTGGACCATTCCATAACTCATGTAGCCAATTAACGCATTTCTCTTCAGTCGCTTTAGTATGAGGATACATATCAGGATCAGCAAAGTTTCTAAACGAGCCTTCTTTAAATATTTCGGCTGCTTCAGGCTCCATAAATGTTGTCACAAAAGATGACAGATTTAACATTGGGTTTGCGTCTGTCCAGCATTCACTTTTAACTAGTGCTGCGGCAGCGCGAGCAGCCATTCCCTCTTCAGGGAAGCTTTCTGGTACTTCGATATTAAATTGTTCGTAAGGATTTAAATTAGCGTATTTTTCCTGAGACATAATGATTTCCTACTAAGTGTTACCGAAGAGTCAATTAGTGAACTCCTGGCGTAGTTAATGTAATTAAGTAACTTATGTTGCCAATTACTAATGAGTACAAATGATTCAAACTAGCGCTAACTGGTCACTATATTATTTGAACTTATTCCATTCTCTAACTCACTTTAGATGGACTAAACCCTTCATAAAATAAACCGCAATAACGACCATTTCCAAAGTTGTATGAAGTTTGAAGTATTAAACCTAAATGACTCCTAAACGATACTCGGCAATTATTACAAACGGATAAAGGGGGACGTTACTGTAAGCTGGAATAGCAAAACGCCAATAGATGGGTATAGAATGATTAATAGAGTGCAGTAAAGTGTTAAATTTAACCTAATAATAGAAAATCTGACTTCAGCCCTGATTTACGTAAATAGGGCTTTCACTCTTCATTCTAGAGTGGAAGCACTTTCTTTAGATATGGCGTAGGGATAGCCGGCTTCTAACAATAGCAACCCTAGGGGTCAATATGACCTCAAGAATGCGAAAGGCCTCTGCATTTCTGCTGAGGCCTTATCTAAATGTGGTGCTGGGATAGCTAACTATTAAACAATAGGAATCCTGGGTTCTAATCAGCTTTATAACCGAAACGAAAAAAGACTTCCATTACTGGAAGCCTTTTCTCTATATGTGGCGGAGGGATAGGGATTTGAACCCTAGATGGGCTATAAACCCATGCCGGTTTTCAAGACCGGTGCATTCGACCACTCTGCCATCCCTCCGAACGCCGCGAATAATATAGCGCTCTGTTAACCTTGTAAAGAGATAATTATCATAAATTATCTCTTTGAACAATTACCAAGCTGTTTAGCTTATTTATCATCCTGATTTATTGCGATGCGAGCAGGATCGGGCATAACAATGTTTTCGCTCACTTCTTGCCAATTATTGTGATTACGTAGCTTGTAGCCAATAAACACAATAAATGAACAGATCATGATGCCCCAACCTATCGCCACTTCACCGCTGGTTGCCCAAATGGCAACAAGACTTGAAGCGCCAAAAGATAAACTTATCTGTAAGAAGTTTTGTAAACCTGCCGCTTTTGCAGCGTTTTCAGGAAACTGCTGTAAGGCGCCATTAACCACGATGGGGTATATCGCACCATTACATGCAGCAAGAACAGAGAACACAGCTAGCAGTGGGAATACTGACAAGCCTGTAATCAAAATAGTCACTACAACGATGGCAAGTGAACATAAGCCAAATACTGATAACAATACTGTTAGCGCTTTTTCGGCACCGACTTTACGAATAAGCGTCTTGCTTGCATAGCCGCCTAAAACGAACATGATAGTTTGTGGAATAAAGCTCAAACCGATCGCTGTAGCATCGAATCCATGCTGCTCCATAACCATAGGCCAAACAGTTAGGTATGAGAAGAATGCACCAGAACAAGCACCAAAAATAACAACATTGCCTAAATATTTGGTGTTCTTAAAAATTTTAAGGTAACTGATCTCTTTCTTTTCATGATTTACCGCTTTGGTTTCACCTGGCACAAACCAAACTGTCAATAAAATCATGGCGACTGACATACACGTCAGAGTAACGAAAATGCTTTCCCAGCCCATTGATTCCAGAATGAATGCACCTAAAATTGGGGCTAATGCTGGCGATAACGCCACAAGCGGCATAATGTTTGAAAAAACACTTTGTGCCTTTGAAGCATCATACTTCTCAATCACAATGGCTTGCCAGATCACACCTGCAGAACAAGCACCCAACGCTTGCATAAATCGTGATATGTTAAATACTAACATTGAGTCACTAACAGATAGTGAAAAGCTCGCAACCGAAAATAATACTAATCCAAAAATGAGTGAGTTACGCTTACCAAAGCGCTCTACTAATGGACCATATAATAATTGACCCAGTGCCAAGCCCGCTAAAAAGAAGGTCAAAGACATCGCGACTTGTGATGGCGAGGTTGCCATTGAGTCTTCAATTGCTTTGAACGCAGGTAAGTACATGTCGGTTGCAATAAAACCTAACATACTTAGTAACGCAAGGTAGGCTAAAAACACATAGTATTTAACATTCATTAGAGGTTTCATAAGTAAAATTTTAAATGGTAATTTAATAATGGCGCGCAGTGTAAACACTTGCTAAACCCCTGTGAAACGTTTATTTTTCACATTAGCCATCAAAAAAACTCACAGCAGGATGTGACCTATGCTTTCAGAACAATCTCTTCAGCTCATTGACATGGTAGCCCGTGTAGGTAGCTTTACCGCTGCAGCCAATAAATTACATAAAGTTCCTTCCGCCGTAAGCTATGCGGTTAAACAAATTGAGGAAGAGTTAGGGGTTGTCTTGTTTATTAGGCACCATAGAAGTGTGAGCTTAACCCCTGCAGGAGAGCACTTTGTTAAGCAAGCAAGAAGCTTACTCACCGATTTAGACGTGATGAAAGCCGATACGATTCGGGTTGCAAATGGTTGGCAACCCACCCTGTCTATTGCCCTCGACAACATTGTTAGGGCCGACAAAATCAGTAATTTAATCGCCGACTTTTACCGTACATTTGATAATGTCGAGCTGATTATCCGCATCGAAGTGTTTAATGGTGTTTGGGAGTCAATTGCAACGGGACGAAGTGATATTGCAATCGGTGCAACAACAGCTATACCTGTCGGTGGAGACTTCCATTTTAGGGACATGGGAGAAATTGAATGGAATTTTCTTGTTGGCAAAAACCACCCGCTGGCCAATATTGATAGACCGTTAAGTGACGATGAATTAAGGCAATACCCTTCTATATGTCTTGAAGACACTTCACGTGAAATCCCCAAAAGGATGACCTGGTTACTTGAGAATCAAAGACGTCTTGTTGTACCTGATTGGATCCGCGCGATTAATTGTTTTAGAGAGGGTCTTGGTATTGGTTATATGCCCGCGCATTTTGCATTCCCGTTTATCAAAACAGGCGCGCTTATTGAAAAACAACTTGAACGCCCAAAGCTTACCAGCCCTTGTTGTTTAGCCTGGAACGCCACTAATCAATCGCCAGCCATGGCCTGGGTACTTAATTATTTAGGTGATAGTGAAAAATTACATAAGGATTGGCTCGATTAACTAAGCTTAACTTGAGGTCTTTTATGCGCTAAGCGCTTTATACCTTGTTGTGCCTGCTGTATGATTCAATAACTTAACGAGCGATAGGTTCTCATTTTGACTGTGAGGGAACTCCTTGTTTAACTCATGTTCAAATAGATAGCTTTACATTTTGTCTTCGGAGAAAGATATGAAAGATATGACACAACAAACCGCGTATAGCAGTACTACCGTTGAGGTAAATAAACTGCTTAAAAATACGTATATGCTGCTCTCTATGACCTTAGCTTTTTCTGCAGTGTGCGCAGGTTTGGCGATGGCATTAGCAATTAGCCCATTAATGTCTATTGGACTATCACTTGGTAGTTTAGTGCTTTTATTTGTAACACTAAGAAAAGCTGACTCTAGTGCGGGTCTATTCTGGGTGTTTGCTTTTACAGGTATGCAAGGTGCATCGCTAGGTTATATCCTTAATCATTACGCAGGTATGGCCAACGGCCCACAATTGATCATGCAAGCATTGGGATTAACCTCAGTAATCTTCATCACCCTTTCAGGTTATGCTGTTACGACTAAGAAAGATTTCTCTTTCATGCGTGGTTTCCTTATTGCCGGTCTTGTTATCATGGTCGTAGGCCTTCTCGTTAACCTATTCCTAGGTAACGGCATGGTGTTTATGGCGCTTAACGCCGGTATCGCATTATTAATGACAGGCTTCATTCTTTACGATACAAGCAAAATCGTTAACGGTGGCGAAACTAACTACATTCGCGCGACAATCTCTTTGTACTTAGATTTCTTGAACCTTTTCATTGCTCTACTACATTTAATGGGTATTGGCGGTGATGACTAATACCAATTAAATTTAATTGAGTTAAAATGGTCCTATTACAGGGCCATTTTTTTTATCATGAGCAAATTTATTATCCAAGTTAACTCAGCAGCTTACGGCAGCGCCTCGAGTTACAGTGCCTATCGGTTCGCTAAAGCGGCTGTTGATAGCGGCCATATTGTCGAAAAGATTTTCTTCTACCAAGATGGCGTTCTTAATACTAATCACCTTAATAGTCCGGCTAGTGATGAGTTTGATCTAAAGCAAGCATGGATTGACTTGCATGAGCAGCACGGTGTCGCTTTGGTCAATTGTGTATCTGCTGCGCTGCGCCGTGGTGTATTATCTGAGTCTGAGGCTAAAGAAAACCGCTTAGAGCATTGGAATATGCAAGCTCCATTTACTATGGGTGGTTTGGGTGAGTTAGTTACCGGTATTGAGAAAGCTAACAGGCTTATCTGTTTTTAGGAGCATGCATGAAGAAACTTTGTATTATCTTTAGACAGGCTCCTCACGGTACAGCACACGGCCGAGAAGGTCTTGATCTGTCATTATTAAGTGCCAGTTTTGAACAAGAAGTTAGCCTTATATTTACCGATGAAGGCCTGTTAACATTATTAAAAAACCAAGATCCTGAATCTATTGGTTGTAAAGACTATATAGCGACACTCGGTGCACTCCCCCTTTACGATATAGACACTGTATTAGTATGCCAAGAGTCGATGCACGAATTGGGTTTGCTTGAAACAGATTTTCGAATTACAGCTTCTATTTCAACTGCCATAGAGATTTCCACTCATTTAGCCGGTGTCGATGAGGTAATTGTTTTCTGATGATATTACATCTAATACAGCACTCTCCTGACCAGAGTGCATCACTAAAAACATGCTTACGTTATGCAACTAAAGAAGATTGCATCTTATTGTCAGGCAACGGTGTCAACAGTTTGCTCAAACAAGCGTGGCGAGCACAATTATCTGAGTATAGATGTGTTGCTTTGCAAGAAGATGTCGATGCTCGGGGCCTTACTCGCTTTTTAAAAGAGATAGAGCTGATAAACTACAACGAATTTGTGGCGCTTAGTCTAACGCACGATAAAGTAATTAGTTGGTAAAATGATAGAATTTAATGGAAAGCAGATAGACACCGATCCGCAAGGCTATTTAAAGTCGGTAAGTGACTGGACTCCAGAATTGGCGCTAGTCATTGCAGAGGAAGAAAAGATAGCGCTCACTGATGCACATTGGGAAGTGATTAACTTTGTCCGAGAATTTTACCTCGAGTTTAAGACTAGCCCTGCTATAAGGGTATTAGTCAAAGCAATAGGCCTTAAGCTTGGAGCTGACAAGGGAAACTCTAAGTATCTCTATACCCTGTTCCCCGTTGGTCCCGCCAAGCAGGCAACCAAAATAGCCGGCCTACCGAAACCCGCTAAATGCATTTAATCTCAATCTTTATAAGGCCCTACTCGTTAGGGCTTTTTTAGGCCTATTTAATACAGGTTTGGTTATTTATTCTTTATAAGAAGGCTGTGTCCTGGCCTGTACTGCTTTATAAAAAGAGCAGCCCGGCCTACTTTATTGAAATTGAGGGGATCTCGTATCAAAATAAATCGCTTGTCGCTTGATGCATGTTTCAGAGTGATTTACTGAAGCTAAAATTTTAAACGTAAAAAAAACCAGCTCAATGGCTGGTTTAGTCACTCTTCATATGAAGATGGTACACTTACCAGACCTGCTCTATCAAATGAGAGGCACGCTTATTCAGCGAGGCATCTCTTACAAAAAATAAATCCCTTTTCGCTTATTCAGGGCTAAATTTGAAATACAAAAAAGCCCCGACATTGTCGAGGCTTACCTGCAACTCTCCATAGAGAATTATTTGGTACCCGTGGCCAGACTTGAACTGGCACGCTTATTCAGCGAGGCATCTCTTACAAAAAATAAATCCCTTTTCGCTTATTCAGGGTTAAATTTGAAATACAAAAAAGCCCCGACATTGTCGAGGCTTATCTGCAACTCTCCGTAGAGAATTATTTGGTACCCGTGGCCAGACTTGAACTGGCACGCTTATTCAGCGAGGGATTTTAAATCCCTTGTGTCTACCGATTCCACCACACGGGCAAACTCTTTGACTTTGACGATACGTATTGTCGGTATCAATACTGCCTGACTTCTTAATGATTAAGTGTCAAACTCACCAAACTCTTATTCTTTATAACTATAAAAAGTTGGAGGCGCGACCCGGAGTCGAACCGAGATCGACGGATTTGCAATCCGCAGCATAGCCATTCTGCCATCGCGCCATTTTGTTTCCCTCTTACCGGGGAACGAGGCATACTTTACTAGAATTAAAAAATGAGTCAACAAGTAATTAATTGATTTTATTCAAGTGGTTAAATCGCATACTAAACAGATATTATATAAACAATGAACGCGTAAATAATATTCGTTATAGTGAATCAAAGCTTAAAGTACCGCTTTACCGTGCAAATAAGTCGTAGCGGAAAGCGCGTAACAGAAAGTATTAGCTTATTTGTTTATTTCTCTAAAAAATAAACTGCATCGCTGTTGAGGATGCAAATGCCATTAATAGGGGCTTTACGAGTAGAGGGAGGCGTGATTGAGCACCTCAAAGCGCTAAATGATTGCTGTTCGCCCTGCTTTATGTAGATGGGTATGAACTCACTGAAAGTCTAGGCGCAAAAAACAGCTCAATGCCTGGTTTGATTACTCTTCATATAAAGATGGTGCCCGCGGCCAGATCTGCTTTATCAAAAGGAATCGCAGGCTTATTCTGCGAGGACGCCAAGATTTTATCGCATACCATCATTCAATGGGCTTAATTTGAAATACAAAAAAGCCCCGACATTGTCGAGGCTTATCTGCAACTCTCCGTAGAGAATTATTTGGTACCCGTGGCCAGACTTGAACTGGCACGCTTATTCAGCGAGGGATTTTAAATCCCTTGTGTCTACCGATTCCACCACACGGGCAAACTCTTTGACTTTGACGATACGTATTGTCGGTATCAATACTGCCTGACTTCTTAATGATTAAGTGTCAAACTCAGCAAACTCTTATTCTGTATAACTATAAAAGTTATGGAGGCGCGACCCGGAGTCGAACCGAGATCGACGGATTTGCAATCCGCAGCATAGCCATTCTGCCATCGCGCCATAACTTTAAATTGGAGCGACATATCGGGTTCGAACCGATGACCTATACCTTGGCAAGGTATCGCTCTACCAACTGAGCTAATGTCGCTTTTCAATTTAAACTGTATTCAAGTTCTTGCTTGGTTTGCTTCCCCTTGACTACGGAATGGCATTCTACCGATTTGGTTGTCAGAGTCAATCGAGAAAAACCTTTTTTATGACTGTTTGATGTTAAATCAATCAATGTAAACAATATTGCAGCTTTTTGCTTATTAGATAGTCAAAATGGTAAAGCGACTCACCTGCCCTCGACTACATTTATTTGCATTGCCATGGTTTTAGCTTCTTTACTAGCGTCAATACCGGAGCCTTTAATACCGGAGTAAATTAATTGGCTTGTCTTTAACTTAATGGCATTAGCTCAGGAATGTAAAACTCTCGGTGGCGAACGCGCGTTCTAACTGATTGGCGATAAGTATCGTGATGACTTTATTCTAAGAACCGTGATGACTTTATTATTTTAAGGATAATGTATTTTAAGACCTGAGTTTTTAAAACCCCAGAGCAGCCTGTAGTTATACCTATTACTGTTAGTACGTTTCAACCAATAATACTTAAAACAAAAAACGCCCCTATAAATAGAGGCGTTTTAGTTACTTAGATCCGCGATCTAAGCTTAATCCTAATTAGCATTTATGCATTAGGTAATGATTGGTAGTTAAGACCAAGCATTTTTTGCATCACACCTACAACTTGACAGCTGTAACCAAATTCGTTGTCATACCATACATAAAGAATAGTACGGTTACCGTCAGCAATAGTCGCTTGTGAGTCCACAACACCCGCGTAACGTGAACCGACTAAATCACTTGATACGATTTCAGTCGAATCAGTGTAATCAATTTGGTTTTGCAGTTCAGACTGCAGCGCCATATCTTTTAGGTACTCGTTCATTTCATGTTTATTCGTTTCACCGTCGAGGTTAAGGCTAATGATAGCCATAGACACATTTGGTGTTGGAACACGAATAGCGTTGCCTGTTAACTTACCTTCAAGCACAGGTAGTGCTTTTGAAACTGCTTTAGCTGCGCCCGTTTCAGTAATGACCATGTTTAGTGGTGCACTGCGACCACGGCGATCTGCACTGTGGTAGTTATCGATAAGATTTTGGTCATTGGTGTATGAGTGAATAGTCTCAACGTGACCATTTACGATGCCATATTTATCGTTAACAGCTTTTAGTACTGGGGTAATAGCGTTAGTCGTACAGCTTGCTGCAGATACAATTGTATCTTCGTCAAGAATGTCTGACTCGTTAACACCATAAACGATATTTTTAATGGCTCCTTTTGCAGGAGCGGTAAGTAACACTTTACTTGCACCAGGTGACTTAAGATGTAGACCTAGACCCGCTTCATCTTTCCAAATACCTGTGTTATCAACCACAAGTGCATTTGAAATACCAAACTTAGTGTAATCGACTTCATCTGGAGAATTTGCGTAGATAACCTGAATGTAGGTACCATTGGCAATGATTGCATTGTTTTCTTCGTCAACTTCTACAGAGCCATTGAATGGACCATGTACAGAGTCACGACGCAATAAACTGGCACGTTTTTCTAAATCGCCCTTGCGGCCACCACGAAGTACAATTGCGCGTAGTCTAAGCTTATTGCTTACACCTGTTCTTTCGATAAGAAGACGAGCGAGTAAGCGTCCGATACGGCCAAATCCGTATAGCACAACATCTTTGGCTGCTTGTGTGTCTTCTAAGGTGATTGCATCTGCAAGTTCGCGGCTCATATAAGCCTCTATTTGACTCGCATCTTGATACTCGCGCCAGTAATTGACTGCCAGTTTACCGATATCAACTTTACATTGTTTTACCGCTAACTTACTTAAAGCCTCGATAAATGGAAAGCTTTCACGTAATCTCAGTTTTTCACCAACATGGCGACGCACTAAACGGTGCGATTTAATGATTTCGATTGTAGAAGCATTTAGCAGAGGTTTGCCATAGACGACGACTTCTACACCTTGGTTACGATATAATTTACCAAGTAGAGGTTGCATAGCCTCTGCCATTTCGAAACGTTCTTGCCAACTTTGTAGGTGTTTATCAGCGCTCATTAACAGATCCTTTATCTCACTTTTCCAATTTTTTAATTAGAAATGTTTGAGTAACAAAAAGAAAAGACCAATAATCTAACGTTATATTAGGGTTCTTTCCCCGTTTGGTCGGCGCCATTGTAATGAAAAGTTAGCTTTCAGGCTAGTCAGAAATTTTCGTTAACAATGTAATTTTATTAGAAAAAAGTCCGCTTGGAGCCATGTTTGAACAAAAACTTTGTAATGTTTACATCATTTTTAGGAATTAGCGCTTTTTTGGGGCTTTTTGGCTGTGAAGGACCTACAAATACTCAGGTGATTTGTAACAAAAATCCCGAACTTTGTGCCGATTTGCACAAAGATAGTTGGTGTCGCTTCGAAAAAGGTGACCTGATCCGTAATCGATTCAAGTTGAAAGGTACACCGGAGCCCTCAGGTAAGCTAGTTTATGAGCAATTGTTATATTTAGAACGCTACAATAAATGTGTTGAATTGGCAGCTGGAGTTCAACATATTTTGCATCCTGAGCGAACCAATGATCGTGCTAGAGCATTTGGGTTAAGTTCACAATCATTAGCTGAGCTGGAAGCAACCACTAAGGGCAGTAATGACCCTCACCTCGCCTACTATCATTGGTCTCGATTTAATGATCCTCAGGCCGAGAGAATATTGTTTGCCGCAGAGGAACGCGGAGCTATTACCGATATAGTATTAAAAGCAGAGTTGGCTTCTTACTATCTTAGAATAAACCAGGCTAAGTCTAAGCAGCTCTATACAGAGGTGCTCGATGGCAGTACTGAAGAAAACTTTAACCCTGATTGGTTACTTGCTTTAGCGACACTCTATCGACAAGAAAACCAGTTAGAAATCGATTATTGGCTCTCTAAAACAAATATTGAATTAACTGAGGCTAATTTTTCCGAAGAGCAAATGCTGGCGTTGCTGAAAGGTGATAAAAGATTGCAGCGCAAATTAGATAAAGACGCGTTAATACTTGCAGATCAACTACAATCTGGAAGTTATCAAAAGAGTAAATTAAAGAAACTACTTGATAAAGATATGAATGAAGCTTATTTACCATTATAAGCTGACATTTAACTATCATTTAGTTCTGGCAATATATTTGCCAAGTTTCAAGTTTTTTGTACATTTATGCAATAATTGCTTGGAATCGCGACATGTGTAAAAAAATTACCTAAATTACGCTGACAAAGTGGCTTTTATAGCCGATATAACTTGACGATAGCTGTCAGTTTGGTAATTTTACTACCAGATACTTTTAAACATTTACCTGAGGGATATGAGATGACTATCCGAGTTGCAATTAACGGCTATGGCCGTATCGGCCGCAATGTTCTACGTGCTCTATATGAAAGCGAGAAGAACTATCCTATCAAGATCGTCGCACTTAACGATTTAGGTGACGCTTCAATCAACGCTCATTTAACTAAGTACGACTCAGTACATGGACGCTTTAACGCTAAAGTTGAGCATACTGATGACGCTATTTTTGTTAACGAAGATAAAATCCTTACCTTCCAAGAGCGTGACCCTTCAAAGCTTCCTTGGAAAGAGCTAGATATCGACGTGGTATTTGAATGTACTGGTATCTTCACTTCTAAAGAATCTGTTCAATCACATTTAGACGCTGGCGCAAAGAAAGTACTTATTTCTGCTCCTGGTAAAAATGTGGATGCAACTGTTGTTTACGGCGTAAACAACGATGTTATCACCAGCGATATGACTGTGATTTCAAATGCGTCTTGTACTACTAACTGTTTAGCTCCATTTGCTAAGCCGTTAAATGATGAAATTGGTATTGAATCAGGTCTTATGACAACGATTCATGCATACACCAATGATCAACGTTTGTCTGACGTTTACCACACTGACCTACGCCGTGCTCGTGCTGCAGCAATGTCAATGATCCCAACACAGACGGGTGCTGCTGCAGCTGTAGGTCTTGTTGTTCCTGAGCTTGCTGGTAAGTTTGATGGACTAGCAGTACGTGTACCTACTGTTAACGTGTCACTCGTTGACCTGTCTTTCGTGGCTGCACGTGACACAAGTGTTGAAGAGATCAACGCCATCATTGAGAAAGCAGCTTCTGTTGCTCCATTGAGTGAAGTGTTAGCTGTAAACCACGAGCCATTGGTATCAATCGACTTTAACCATAATCCATACTCTTCAAACTTTGACGCAACTCAAACTCGCGTTAACGGTCGTCTAGTAAAAGTAATGGCATGGTACGACAACGAATGGGGCTTCAGTAACCGCATGTTAGATAATGCAGTTGCACTTATGTCTGCTAAGTAATTCGAATGTTGTAATAAAAACCCAGCGAATGCTGGGTTTTTATTGTTATATACTTGAGAACTCGAAACAATTACGACCATTACCTTTCGCTTTATACATAAGTAGATCGGCTTGATTCATCAAGTAAGTGCAATCTATATCAACGTTCTTGCAATAAATGGCACCTAGGCTAACGGTAATAACTAACTGTCCAGCATCGCTATCTACCTTCGCCTCTGAAATACATCTTTGTATCGTATTAGCAAAAGCTTCTGCTTGCTCTTCGTTAAGCCCAGTCAAAAAAACACAAAACTCTTCGCCTCCTACACGGCCAAATACAGCGCTTCCACAAAGTGTTAGTTCCACTCTTTTGACGATTTCTATAATCGTTTGATCACCAACCTGGTGGCCAAACGTATCATTAACCCCTTTAAATCCATCGATATCGAACAGTAATAGCGTAATACTAGTTTTTCTAATATTATTTTGACGTTCAAACTCACTCATAAAAGCACGTCGATTATCGATACCCGTTAATGAATCTTTCTTCGCCAATAATTGTAATTCCTGATTTGCCGAGTAGAGTTCTTTAGTTCGCAGCATGACGGTTCTTTTAAGCTGTATAACGTAAATCGCAATCATGCTTAACGATAAAACTATCAGTAGTGGCAGTAAGTAACTCGGGTATACCGTTTCAACATGCAACCATTTCCTCTGAATACGATTCAAAGTGTCCTGCTCTACGCGGTTAAATCCATTCTTAACAAAATTAAGCAGTACCTCATTCCCTTTTGCTACAGCGGGTTTAACTGACGCGGTATAAAGATGCTGGACAGGTGCAAAAGCACTTTGCCTGTTTGATGTATACAAATAAAAGTTTGCAACTTGAAAATCAGCTACAAAGGCGTTGATGTCAGAACGTAAAGCCGCTTCAATCATCTGCTCATTATTTTTAAAACGGATAAATTTAGCTTTTGGGTAAGCTTGACGGATGAAGTTATCTTCATAGCTTCCTTCGATCACGCCTAGCGTTGTGTGCTCTACAATTGAATCTAAACTATCGCTAAGTAAAGACTGCTCTACAAATAGTTGACCTTCTAGCTGAGCGAGGTTATTAGCGTAGTCCAAATACCTCGCCCTATCATTTGACCATACTAAGCCAGCATGTATGTCGGCTTTACCTAGCCGTACATTATCGATAGATTCTTGCCAATCAGATAAAAGAAATTGAATTTCTATCTGATTCGTCTCGCCAAACTCTTTCCATAAATCAATTAGCAAACCTCTGGGCTCATTTTTATCATCAAGGTAAGAAAAGGGTTTCCATGCTTTGGAGTTCGCTATCACGAGTGCGATAGTGCTTTTGGGCGTATTATAAGACGAGACTCCAATGCCGTTTGGGTACATTGGTGTTAATAAGAGAATTAATACCAATAACATAAGCATTGAGAGGATAGTTAAAGGCGCAAATCGTAGGAATGGAGATTTACTGATTGTATTAGGTTTTTGCTGTTCTTGGTCACCTTTGGGGAAAGTCGCCACGGGATACAGTTCCTTTGCCATAATCCTTTAGGGGTAAAAATAACACTTTTAAAACAATTACTCTACGTCACCTGATTTATGTAAGCATGATTAACACTTAAGAATGATAACAAGCGTAATTTCGAATTTTGGCATGTTTTATGGGGCGGCGCGTATTGATGTCGACATAAACCCCATAAGTCCATTGTGTGCCATAAGAGCAGGAAGAGGAGAGTTTAGATAAATTTCCGTTTTTTTGTTGAACTAGATCCAATAGCTTCATCTATTACTTCGATATTTTGATTGATATAGCTAATTAGTATGTGCTTCTCGCTATCACCCATTCCAGTATTTAACACTGCACGGTGTAACTCTAGAGCTTCAGATTTATGACTAAGAAGTGTAAGCGCTGATATTTGGTCTAAATTTTGATAACGCATCAATAAGGCTCGTTGAGTAAGCCTTATAGATGCATGAATAAGTAATGTGAGACTTGTCACTTTGTCTTGAGTAATCACTCGCGGCTCAAAAGCCTGACATTGAAGAGCTTGTTGTCTAGTGGAATGCATATTTACCCCTGTAAAGTTTGCCCTGCTATTAGGCTATTGGGGTAAATAGTAACTTTCTAACGCTGTACGTTGGCTTAATGGCTATATTATCAACAAAGACACGTTCCAGGGTTAACTTCGTTTTATTCTCACGACTTTAAAAATATCCATTTCGAAGCCAGCAACCCCCTGCTTGTCTGGATAATAAGTCATGTTTACACGGGCACCGCTCAAACTCTTATATTTTTTGGTTCGCCTGAACGTAAAAGGAGTATCACAGTTATCAATCATGACAGTGTGAATGACCCAGTCATCTTTAGCTCTTTGTGTATGGGAACAAACTTTAACATCTTCTGAATGAACGAGCTTGTCATGCTTAACTAACATTTTGTCTACTGTGGACTTCACAATTTCCTCCATAGAAAAAAAGTAAGTAATAAAAGTAGCACAAAGTACTATTTGAGTAAAAAAATTTACTCAAAATGGCGGCCTTTAACCTAGCATAATCGTCATTGCTTCATTATTCCTGTTCATCTAAAGCCAGCTATGGGTCACCAAAGTAATGATTGTTATATGAAGGTAAACTTATTGCAGAATGCCACAAAAAGCATGCGGATATTGGATGAAAAAAAAGCGCTATGTCTGAGACATAACGCTTTTAATTAAGTCGTTATTGGATGCTAATTATTCAGGCTTCCAACCTAACTTCTTCTCTATTGAATCAATCATTGCACCAGCAATATCAATACCAGTAGCAGACTCAATACCTTCTAGTCCTGGCGATGAGTTGATCTCCAGTAAAAGTGGTCCACGGCTTGAACGGATAATATCAACACCGGCAACACGAAGTCCCATTGTCTTAGCCGCTTTAAGTGCTAACTGGCGCTCAGCAGCACTTACCGAAACGATAGATGCACTACCACCTTGATGAATGTTAGCTCTAAACTCACCAGGAGCCGCTGTACGCTCGATAGAAGCAACAACCTTACCGTCGATTACAAAGCAACGTAAATCCTTACCTTGAGCTTCTTTGATAAACTCTTGTACCAATAGATTTACATGTAACGATTTAAAAGCATTAATCACACTTTCAGCTGCTTTTGTCGTTTCTGCAAGTACAACGCCTTTGCCTTGAGTACCTTCAAGTAGCTTAACGATAAGTGGTGCACCACCAACCATATCGATTAGATCTTTAGTATCAACAGGTGAATTTGCAAATCCACTGGTAGGAATATCTAAGTTATTCTTTTGCAATAACTGCAAAGAGAATAGTTTGTCTCTTGAGCGTGTTATCGCATCAGAAGTATTAAGCGCCATGATATTCAGACTTTCAAAGTGGCGTGTTAACGCACAACCGTAAAAAGTCATACTTGGTCTGATCCGCGGAATAACCGCATCGAGGTCGTTTAATATACGGCCACCACGGTAATGTACTTCAGGCTCAGAAGCATCAAGCTTTAAATAACATTGCTTGATGTTTAAGAATACCATCTCATGACCGCGCTGTTCACCAGCTTCGATTATACGGCGGTTACTGTATAAGTCAGGGTTGCTCGCTAGTAAGCCGATCTTTAAACCGCTTTTCTTAGCCGATTTAACACCATATAGTTTTTCAACTTCATCATCATTTTGCTCACCTAAGCAAAATGAAGCAGAAGGGTCAACTAAGGTCTTGTTGCTCATCGCTTCACGGCCTAACAGCATGCGGTAACCCATGCTATCGCGGTTCGTTAATGTAAGTTCTACTTCCCACGCGTGACCACCTAGCTGAATAACAGAGGCAATAACGTAACGCTTTTCTGATTCGCCATTTGAACTCTTGATATTACGACGATCGATAACTTTACTTTCACATCGAAGAATGATCTTGCGACTATTTTGTATCGGGTGAAGCTCAAAAGAAACCCATGGCTCGCCTTCTCTTTTAAAAGGTCGGATATTGACAGCATGGATTGATGACGTTCTGGCGCCAGAGTCTACTCTAGCCTTAATTGCAGGAACACCAAGAGCTGGGAATGCACACCACTCTTCACTTCCGATAATAAACTTATTGTCGCTCATTACAATTCTTCCAGTTAAGTTAAATTAAGGAGCGCGAAAGTACTCCTTTTTTCAGCAGATGCAAACTAAATTTTAGTTATTTTCTGCATACCGATAGATTTTTTTCTAAAATCCTGAAAACTGAGATGTTCATCGTCGTTTTATAGACGTATGAACGGCTGACATCACGTTAACTCGATTAAAGATGTAGAGTATCAAAAATATGTTTTTTTGAGTAGTTTCATTAAGTAAATTATAATTTATACACATAATAAATGTGTTATTTTTACAATTTGTCAGTCAGTAGTTCTCAACAGCAATCGTTTTTATCCAGGTGCAACCGTGTAACGTATTCTGTTCTAAATACTGTTACCAAGGGATCACCTTAGCCTGATAATCATAAAATTCACCACTTTGTTCTTGTGTTAAAGAGTCTAATACTTGCATCATTCCTTTTACTGATGCATCTGTATCTATTAATGCATTAGGCCCCCCCATTGCAGTTAGCACCCAGCCAGGGTGTAAGGCGACACATTTAATATCATCAGCTTTAAGATCGATTGAAAGGCTTTTAACGACAGAGTTTAGTGCCGCTTTTGACGAGCGATAGTAATAGCCCCCTCCACTTCTGTTATCCTGCATACTTCCAACTTTGGAAGAGATAAATGCAGCAATGCTGTTAGACCCAAGTTTGAGATTTGTATATAAGGCTTCTGTTATTAGTAAAGGGGCAATGGTGTTGATCTCGAGTACTCTTCGCCACTCATTTGCATCCGTTTGTCCAAAGCTGACTCCCTTAGGACCATAATACCCGGCGTTATTGATGAGTAGATCTATCGGAGCGCCATCTAATTCAGTGGTTAATGCCGAAATGGAATCTGCCACAGTAACATCTAGCGCTATCACCTTTAGCTGATCGAAGTTCGACTTTAGCACCGACAGCTCTACTGCTTTTTTGGGGTTTCGGCAACTAGCTGTAACTTGCCAGCCCGCCTTTAAATAGTGCTCAACGAACGCCCGGCCTATTCCGCGATTCCCACCAGTTATGAGTACATGTTTAGTCATTTAATTTACCTTAAAAAGATCGAGTTCTATCATCAAAGCTCAGTCTAGTTCAGAGTCAAGCAAAGTTGCGAAATAATGAGGGAAAAAATACAAAATATGAAGTATTAGTTACTCATTAACATCTATGCATTTCAAAAGCTTGTCTATTATATAAATGTGTTATCAAACGATATTATTCAGCAAATCAAGTGTTAGAGCGTCTGCTCGACTATTGGATACCGCTACAGCGCCATGCTTGCCCTGATAGACTTAGTCTATGTTAAAGATAAAGCAGAACACCTAATCAGATTGCAAAGGTAAAGAAAGTGTAAAACTCACACCAATTTAAGTGATGAAAGTTTAGCTACTGCAGATGAGCTTCTGCAACCACAGAATCACATGTGAGTAACAACTTGCAAGTATGGACCATCTCTTGCCAGTTTAAATGTAATCCCATTTATCCTGTTAATTTAAGACCGCATAGCCACGATTTGTCATACAGTTTTTGATCACTGTTTGCTGCTCGGCTTCAAATGAATCTCTGTTTTGGCGCTTCTCTCTACCCTTAGAAATCACCCCAATACCGAGCCCTATTGCTGCGCCCTGTTTTGCCCCATCGGAACCTGAACCACCTGCGATAGCCTTACCGGCAGAGCCAATTGCAGCACCTTTAGCTGCAGTGCCAACAGCGCTCGAATCTGTACTTTTGTGTTTAACTTGAGTTGATAACTCTGTACATTGATGCAAATCATATACATAGTCCTTCTCATCAACTCCTGTTTTATCCACAATAATATTGGCTATGGCACTAAACGGTAACAACATACAACCAATTGCTAATAAATAACTTTTCATTAATAATTCCTATTTATCAAATAGTTTTACTTTAATCATCAACAGAATCAATGGACATACTCTGTTTTGAATTCTTATGTATATCGATTATAGTACAGCCTTTTTCCTGTCCATCACTTGAACAGATCTTCACTAAGGCTCATTAATGAAACAAAATGTAAAATCTGTTGAGGAGGCCTTGTCTTACATATTGGGCACACAATCTTTCTACAAAGTAGAAACAATACAGTCGCTCTGGGCTGGATATGGTGAGATAGCAAGATACCGATTCACTTCATCAACACAGAGCAAGCTCAAGAGTGCAAATACCTTTATCGTAAAACATATCTGTCCGCCAAAGCAGGTAAAGCACCCAAGAGGATGGGCTGGCTCTTTTTCACATCAGAGAAAACTCAACTCTTATAAAGTTGAAATGAACTTTTATAAAGACTTTGCCGACCAGTGCGATCATAATTGTCAAGTACCTATGCTATTAGGGATGACAAGCTTCAAACATAGAGATGGATTGACCCAGCTGATTGTTATGACTGATCTAGATTCAAACGGGTTTTCAACGAGAGCGTCATGTCTGACGATAGATCAAACTAAGTTATGTCTTCGTTGGTTAGCGCATTTTCATGCAAAGTTTTTAAAAATTTCAACTGAGACTGCACATGAAGGGCTTTGGCCAATTGGAACATATTGGCATCTTGAAACTCGTCATGAAGAATGGCTTGCAATGCCTGATACAATGTTAAAATCAAATGCAGCCAAGATAGATAACATACTGAAACAATGCAAATATCAGACACTAGTACATGGTGATGCCAAAGTTGCAAACTTCTGTTTTAACAAAAAATTTACGGATGTGGCCGCTGTCGATTTTCAATATGTAGGCACTGGAGTGGGTGTTAAAGATGTCATTTACTTGCTTGGTAGTTGTTTGACTGAAATAGACTGCGAGAGTAATTTCTCAGTATTACTGCATGATTATTTTTCAGAGCTTGCAAGGGCCATAGAATTATACCAACCCAATATTGATGCCTTACTCGTCATCAAAGAGTGGCAAAAATTAGTCTTTTTTGCCTGGGCTGACTTTGAACGCTTCCTCGTTGGCTGGGCACCAGAACACACAAAACGAAATCGATTCAGTGAAAAGATAACGCAAACGGCTTTAAATTATTGTAATGATCCTGCGTATCTTAACGTTTAACAGAACTAAACCGAGAGCAAACCGAGTGAAAGGCAAGAATATACTTGGATAAAATTTCTTATATATTAGCCAAGTGTTCCTCACTCTTTAGTTTCTATCTTGATATTCACTTAACAGAAAATCAATTGCTTGATCAAAAGTATCGACTTGATTGATAGACATGAACTCTTTTAAGCGAGTGACTAAATCATTACCAATCTCTATATGTGATTTTTTTTTACGTTTTTTTATTTGCGATAATTCTTTACGAACCATTCTCCAACCATAATCACTGAAGTACTGGTTGAGCAAAATATTCGATTTTTCCAAAGCTATATCTAAACCACGATTCTGTTTACGCTTATGATTTAGCTCTGATAAACTTTCTGTCAACATAATATACAGCTGATGACTATCGCCATTAGAATTAAATTCAACGAACCAGTCTTTTCTCTTTGTAACTTCAGTTAATGGAATGAGACGATAGATCAAAGGTAACGCAAATATCAGTTCATCGAGTTGCAGCAGTTTTAACATCCGCCCTGCTGTCGGCTTTGCGTTATGGTACTGCCAAACTTGTGCTGGCTTAACTGGATTTTTTGTATCTGTACCAGATTTAGACTCAGTCACAAGCTTAGACTTTTGTTCAACCTCAGATAACATTTTTTGTGTGACCATAATAAATTCTCGAGCCCTGTATAAGTATCAGAATAATGCATAAGGAAATAACCAACAGATAAAGTATGGTGTAACCACATTATATAAAAGTATTACTCTTTTCTCTATATAACTATCTATTAAATCTAGTGTTTTTATATTGCCCTCTATACATATAGGTAAGACAGATAAAATGGTGTCACCATACTAAACCCGTTGTTACCAAGTGTTATCACTCACATATTAGAACCTACATGCTAATCTAGCTTATTCATAAATACTCTGTTTCTTGCTATCTTGTTTCTAGTTAGCTTGGTCTTAATGGCCGTCCTTCTGCAGGATAGTTTTACTGTGTAAAATTTTACTCAAATTATAATGATGTCAGACTTACCTATTAGATATTATTGCCACGTTATTTACCTATGCCTTGTCTCAATTTATTCAAACTAGTTCTAACTCAAAGCCAACTCAAAGCTAAGTCAATTTAGAACCAATTTCAAACATTAAAATGGTTACACCATTCTTTATTAAAATGATTTTCTCAAGTGCAATACACCTGAGAAGGTTAATTTTAACCACTAAGTTTTGATTTCACTATTGCTGTTAAAGTGAGCAAAGAATGGCTACCTTTGTTCATAAAAAACGCAATTCTATCTTTTTCAATCTCTACCAGTGATAATGACGATTATCACTGGTAGAAAATACAGGATTTATGTAGAATATCAGTGATTTACTAGGCTATTCTCCACAAGCAGATGTTGGTTTTAGGTGTATTTGAAAGATGAGTGTTGATAAAAACATAAATGATATTGACAATAATGCAGAAAAAACAGATGTCGAATTAACAGTCAATATTGCAGCAGTAGATCCTCATGCTAAAAGCGATCCCGACGCTAATGTCGTTACCTCTGGCTATGACAATATTCACCCTCAAATCAATACCCTAAACAAATCGCAGTACACCCAAGGTTCAGATGAAAAGTTTTTTCGAGAGCAACAATTGCCGGTTTCAATCTTAGATGATTATAAAAGTGCCGCAGATGAAACTCAGTATGAAATATCTCACAATACTCGCAGAGTTTACTCTTCAAGTTTCTCGATCTTTCAACGTTACTGTGAACAACACGGATTAAATGCCCTGCCCGCGGATCCACGAAGTGTCATTTCGTTTATCGGTCATCAAAAAGACTTGTACCAAGAAAAAAGTGGCCACCAGCTTTCAAAGCAAACTATCAATACTCGATTAGCCGCGATCCGTTTTTTTCATATTCAAGCCAGTTTTCATTCGCCAACAGAACATCCATTGGTGATAAGAGTTATGCGTGGATTAATGCGCAATCAATATCGGCATATGTCAGATTACGATCAGCAACCCATAACTTATGATGAACTAGAGATGCTATTGTCTGTGATCGATGAACAGCCGCAAGAGTTAACGCGATTACGAGACAAAGCTATTTTACAACTTGGATTACAAGGTGGGTTTAGACGTTCAGAGTTGGCTGAAATTAAAGTAGAACATATTAGTTTTTTGAGAGAAAAACTCAAGGTGCGAGTGCCCTACTCTAAAAGTAATCAACAGGGCCAAAGAGAGTGGAAAGATCTTCCTAAACAAGAAATGTTTTCTGCTTATGAGGCTGTACAGCTATGGCTTACGGCAACTAAAATAAAACAAGGCCACCTTTTTAGATCCCTCAGTCGAGATGGAAACAGTGTACGAGATTATATTGTTAACAAGCCAAGAATGGGAAAAGGTTTCTTAAAGGGAGATGATATTTATCAGATGATAAAAAAATATTGCGACAGAGCCGGACTAAACTCTCGTTTTTATGGTGCTCATAGTTTAAGAAGTGGTTGTGTTACCCAGCTACATGAAAACAATAAAGATCATCTCTATATTATGGGTAGGACGGGTCATACAGATCCGCGTTCACTTCGCCATTATCTAAAGCCAAAGGATTAGTTGTTTAATATGTGGTGCTTGGTTTCGACAGCAATCGATGCTACTTAGCTGATTGAAGCCTCCATTTGCGATTGATTTTGTTAACAGTAAATCCTGGACAGGCTTCTCACTGCCAAATAAAGCTCTGATGTAAAGCGCAATAGTATTATTGATTTTTATCGTTTTAAAAATAACTTTTTAAATTTATTTAAAATACAGTAGTTCATTCTATATTACTTTAACACGCTATTTCATATTGAAAACAGAGCAAGATTAAGACCGAATTAATGTTAATAGCATTTTCAAATATAGATGATGTACGTTATTGCTACGATTAAAAATAATGCGCTTACCTTAATAATTTGCATATACCTCCTAGTTATAAAATAAGTTTATTGTGAAGCTGAGTTGCCTGTGTATTTCAAGAAGGTATCATGCTTTAAATATATTTCACTACAAACATATTGCACTTTAAAAAGTGTAAATCTCAATTATTATTACCGAGTTATACATGTTGATATTGATTGTGTATCACATTAATTAAATTCCACAATTGTTATATTTTAAGCACGCGAATGATAAATATTTATCCGCACGGTAAAATATAAAACTAGCTGGGATTTTTATCTATAACATCAGCTAAATATTTGTTAGCTGTTACAAGTAGACATATGACGATGGTGCTAACTTAAATAACCTAATCAAACAATCTAGTATTAGTACTAACTACTCGCCCCACGGATTACATCAATCATAAATGCCAATCAAAAGGATGAAGATTAAAAGCTATCATTACAAACTATTATTAATTGAATCACAATAACCTTCGAAACTAGAATGGGCATGGGCTATATCCTAGTATTCTTTTGCCTGTAATAGGATGATCAAACTCAAGTCGGGTTGCATGCAACATTAATCTTGAAGCCACTTTATGTGAAAATGAAGTGCCATAAAGATCACAACCGATAATAGGATGACCTAAGTATTGACTATGGATCCGTAATTGATGAGTACGACCTGTTTCGGGCGTTAATTCGACTCGAGTGACATCTATAGATTTATCATCAACATTCTCAATTAGCATTTGCTTTTGTACTATTGGAATGACAGAAAATCTTTCTCTAGATAATACCTTATAACGGGAACAAGATGGTTTACCGCTTACGGCGCAGATTTTCATCATAGGAAAATTAGGTTTGTCTTTAGCAATTGGAGCCGATATCAAGCCGTTATCATCAGCAAGTGCTCCCAATAAAAGTGCGTTATATCTTTTTAACACGCTACGCTCACTAAACTGTTTACACAGTAGCGCGTTTATCCCCCTATTGAGTGCGATCAGCATAATTCCAGACGTACCCAAATCTAATCTATGCACTAGAGAGCATCCGGGGAAATCTTTCACTAATCTATGGTGCACCGAATCTAAATTAGCGGGATGCTTACCCGACAAAGATAAAAGGCCCGAGGGTTTGTTGATAAGTAGTAAGTCATCGTCCCGATAAAGTATTGTAATATCTTCAAAACATGGCGGAGCGATAAAGTCATCTACGATTGGCAGCATTGGTGATCCCAGGTGCTAAAATATGTGATGGATGATACATGAGTTTATCTTTATCAACGAGTGATGTTTTAGTTAAGGCTGTAGCATGGTTATGCGTAAGTTTGAATTATTATTCAATAGTTAAAGTGCAAACCCGAGATATTTTTAACTTAACAACATAAAAAGTCAGATATATGAATAAAATTGGTGGCAGTATCATTATTTTTGGTTTAAACAATAATGATCATGGCAGAGAGAGTAACTGTGAGACTGATTGTGAAGTGATCATGAAAATGATGAGTACAGAGTAATATAGGTGCAGAGAACAGTCAGTTTTAAAATGAAATAGACTAGTCTTTTATGAAGAAATAGTACATGAAACTAAGTCGAGTAAACCAAGAAAGTGCACATCCTTGTACACCCTCTAGGAGCAAACTATGAATTAATTTAGCGCTTAAAAGTCTATTCTAAAACCAATACTTGCGATAGTATCATCAAAATCTGAGTACTGCTTTACATCAAATTGGCCTAATTCAGTGTGTACTCTCGTTGACTTAGATAAGCGATATTCTGCACCAATTGCCCATTGAGACACCTCTGGTACGTCCGTCGCTGCAGCGCCTAACTTGTCATATACACGCCCAGCAATTTTACCTGTACCTGAATCATCCTGTCCGTATTGCGCTTTTAGCGTCAACTTATCAATTTGATATTTAGCACTGACAATAAAGCCATCACCATCACGTTGCTGCCAGTTATCTAAATTTGGATTAACAATTTCAGAGCTCTGATAGATAGAACCTAACATTAAATTATCATACTTATACTGAGCAACTGCGCGGAAACCTTTTATATCTTCAACACCGTCAGTATAGGCTGCAGCTAGATATAGGTCGCCTGTTTTAAATAGCTTGTCACCATATGTTAGTGCAACTTGATAATTACCATTATCACGACGAACATCATCTTCGCCGTAGTAGTTATCTTCTAAAATATAACTTGCACCAAATTGTACTTTATTCCATTTAACGGTTTTATATTCTATTGAGTCACCCCAACGTTTATCACCCGCAAATAAACGGTCATGCTTTAGCGAGTACATGTCCATAGCATCGGCAGTACCTTTTGCCATTTTAAAAACTGGATCAATACGACCTGCGGCAAGTTGACCTGCTGTAGAGTGCTTTATTCCTAAATACGTTGGACGCGCCGAGAAGGGATTGTTTTGTTTACCTTCAGTTGCACCATTTACACCCACTTCAATTTGATAAAATACACTAAAATCATCATTTAACGGTGCGTTACCTTTAACACCAAGACGGCTCCAGTTATTTTCTAAAATGGTACCGCTTTTTCCACTGTGAGTTGCACTACCGCTGTCAGAGTGTGTAATTGAGTAATCAATGCGGCCATAAAATTTATAAGCATCAGCCATTACAGTTGGTGAAACTAACACTGCTGCGGCAAGTAAAGTCAGTTTAATTGTTTTCATCATCTTCTCTTTTAATGTATTAATACGTTGAAAGGCAAGAAGACTCCTTGGCTCTGTGGCAATTAGGAGTCGACGTCCAGAGCAGGATTAGTTTTGTTTGTGTTTAACAATCACGCCGTCTTGGCGCATTTGCGTATATAAGATCTCAGCTTGCTTCAAGTAAGTATCCCAAGAGTTAGAACGCTTAGTGAAACCCGTCGCAGCATAGCTACCGGTATCGCCGGTAGCAGGTAGATCATTAATTAAGAATAATGAGCCGCCTTGCTGCAAATGAGTATTAAGCACATCAATCATCACGTTAAAGCCAATTCGAGCCGGTTCAACGTAATTAATAGATTCATACTTTGACTGACGGTAGAACTTCTTTTGCGACGCATCTGTGATCGAAGCTTTCTCATCAGCAAAGATTTCATCATAATGAGCTTTGGTAATTTGCTGAGTATTGGTGTCGACAACAATACGCAACATGGCTGTTACGCCAGTCCATTTACCTTTGCTATCAACGAGCTTTTCAGCGTATTGATAAAAACGTTGATGAGTACCATCCCCATTGATCTGAGCATGAATTTTGGCAGTTAGCGGTACCATAGACTGTTGAATGCTGTTTGAGGCTCCAGCGACAACATCGATGCCGGTGTATTTTAAACGATTCGGTTCTTTAAGCTTATTGCCTAACGATGGATCAAAATCAGGATTAAGCTCAAAAGTTAGCTTGTCTTGCTCTACCATTAATTTTTCCATGGTTAGAGCTGATTGAACCCAAGCCGTGCCCTTTTTCTTACCCATAGAAAAGTTATATTCAGACATACGCTTAGGGACATCTTGGTATAAACGGGTGTAGTAGTTAGGACGCCCACTTTCATTAAACTCTGCAAATATCACGTTATCTGAGTTTTTAAGCTCGGTAACTATGGCTACACTACCCATGTGACCTTGGCGGAAGCGGGCCTCTTGGTAATAATAGTCACCCTTTAATAAACCAAGTTGAGGCTGAATAGACCATTTCAGTTTGAAATCTTCATCAGCTGATTCATCTTTTGCACCTACTGACACATATTCAGGTTGACTACCATCGGCTCTAGGCAAAGTGTTAATCGCTTCTAAAATGCCATTCGATGAATAGGTCGCACCAGAAACAGCATCAATACCTTCATGGCCATTATTCGCCACAACTTTAGCCAATAAGCGCTCAGCATTTAAGTAAAGTGATTCAGTTTCTTTATGAGACTTTGTTTTGATATCAACGATATGACCATTTTTAACTTCGACGGTTAGCGTGATTACACTTTTTTTGCCTTTAGCTGATACATCATGAGTACCATCAGCATACTTACCTTGGCTCATGGTTGTTGAACAGCCTGCAAGTGTCATGGTGGCGAATAATATTGCGCTGCTTACAAGTGTTTTATTGAATAATGTTAAGGTTTTCATTCTGTCGGCCTTCAATGTTTATTGCATTGAGTTCAGAATATAAGTTTTAAATTTATCCACAATTGCGGTTTTCCGCAATAAGGCTTGCTTAGTTCTATTTATATGACAGAGTTAACATAACGAGAAGTTGTTTTTCACTCAATTCACTGTCCATGATATTTATTTAAATATTGCCATCTAAGCCTGAGAGTAATGTGAATAAAATACCAGCTTCGCGTAAATCATGCAGATTACCTATGATGTACTCGTCCGTAATGAGCGGTACTACATCCAACGGTACTGTATCTAACAGCTCTAAATTTAATCGTTCCAAAAGAGTTATATCAAGATTACTTTTTTCCATGTTCGTGATATCTAATTCGGCTTATGCACAAACACAAAACAATTTTCCTGAAGCGCCAGATTTCACCATCATTAAAGTGGACACGAAAGGTAGACCATATCAGTGTGAAGGTAACGCAATTATAATAACTGATGAGATAAAAACGAACCTAACAACACTTAAGTATTTTGGCACATCAATAAGTATCGATATATATGACAAAGAAACAGAACATTTAGATAAAACATTGTGTAACGCGTTAAATGTAATCCAGAAATACCATTATCTTGCATCGAACTACAGTACTTACCCACACGTCACCAATATTAAAAGCATCAATAATGAGCCAGAGAAAAAGCACACTATTGACCCTAAACTCACTGAGCTTATCCAAGCAAGTATTGACTGGCATGCTAAAACCAATGGCTATTTCAATATTGCATTATCGCCTGTTATCGATCTTTGGCGAGGTCATAGAGCCCAGTGTAAAGGCGAACGTAAACAACAGGATAAGTGCAACATTCCTACTCAAAAAGCACTTGATTTAGCTAAGCCATTAACCAATATAGACAATATAACGTTAGACTCAGAACAAAACACCATAGAGATGCAAGCGGGTATGAGTATCGATCTTGGCGGTATCGCTAAAGGGTGGATGGCTGAAATGCTCTACAGACAATTGAAAAACGATGGCCTAAAAAACTTCATGATAAATGCAGGAGGCAATATTAGGCATTACGGCATTCATCCTCAAGGGCGGCTGTTTGCGACAGCTGTAGAAAACCCAGTATGTAAAAAATATAATAATACTTTGCCTCAATGCCAACTTTTTGAAGAGCAATACCATGAGATAATAAGCGGTAATGATATCACTGTTGTATCCAGCGGTAATTATTTAAGGTACTACAGGGTTAATGGTAAAGAATATCACCATATCATTAATCCTAAGACGTTATACCCAAAAGAATCTGGGATATCGACAACAATCGTGATGAATAGCAACCAACTCTTTGCCGATATTATTTCAACCGCGTTATTTTTAATGCCTATAGATGAGGCGATTAAATATACTAATAGTTACAATGAGATTGAAGCCGTTTGGTTCTTAAATGAAGTCGGCGATAAAGTAGAATCTAAAAAATTTGACGACTATAGATTAAAAAATTACTGAGCAATAATTTAAAGTTGATTTAAAATTAATTGATACATTAAATAAACTTCAATCAAACAATGGAATTATAATATTAACCCGTAAACTAATTATAAAGTTACGGGTTATTTTTTATATAGCGGTTTTCCGCAATCGCAACTAAAGCGTGATTAGCTTCACTTAACGACCGCGTATTCCCAACATTTAGCGACAAAAGCGTCATAATAGCGTTTTAACTCTTGTTGAATCACCTATCTGTTGGGCTAAATGATGTTGGTAAAACTAGCTGGCCTAGTAAGCTTAAGTACTCTTATTTTCTGCTCTATTAGTGATGCCTACGCAGCACAATCGACTCAAGCCAGTCCAGTACGTGTCGGGGTGCTTGCTTTCACACATCCAGATACAGTAGAAAAGCGTTGGCAACCGACCATTGATAAATTAGAGGACGACTTAAATCATCCCTTTGAGCTGGTGGTGCTAACACCGACTCAACTTGATCAAGATGTTGCACAAAGCAAATTAGATTTCTTAATTACCAATGCGTTAACCGCGGTGAGCTACAAAAAGGATTATGGTACTAGCAGCATACTGACGTTGGTGTCTTTAAATAATAAGCAGCCGACGATGTCCGTTGGTTCCGCATTAGTTACCCGTGCAGATGTCGACGTATCAAATATGGCGGTTCTTAAATATCTAACAGCGGTTTCTACAGATAAACAAGCATTTGGCGGATTTCAAATATTCGCAGGAGAGATGGCGCATAACGGCCTAAACCCGTTTAGCGATTTTAAACAGCTCAACTTTGTCGGCTTTCCACAACAGAAACTGCTCAATTTAGTATTAGATGGCAAGGCTGATATCGCAATATTACCAACCTGTGTTTTAGAGAACGCTGTGAGTAAAGGAGAGATAGCCCCAAATAGCCTGCATGTAGTGCTGACTAAACCACTGACTCACTTCAACTGCCAAAGCTCCAGTGCGCTTTATCCTTACTATTCATTCTCCAAATTGGGAAAAACAGATCATCTTTTGGCAACTCGCGTTGTTCGCTCATTGCTATCCATCACTAAAGATGAGCCCGCGGCTATCGTTGGCCGTTATGACTCTTGGTCTGCAACCGTCAATGATAGTGAAGTCTTTAAACTGTTAAAGCAGTTACAACAGTGGCCTTTTGTCACCAACTGGACCTCAATTTTTAAGAGTGCGCTTCCTTGGGTTATCGTCGTGTTAATCGTACTCTTACTCGGTTATATCTATCATTTACGAGTAAAGCGCTTAGTTGTTTTGCGTACCCAAGATCTTCAGGCTGAAGTTGAACAACATACCCAGACACAAAAAGCTTTACTAGAACAAACAAAGCAGTTCTATAAAGCCCAACGCGTATTATTAACGGGTGAAATGGCATCCGGTATCGCCCATGAGTTAAATCAACCATTAGCCGGGATCCGTTATTTAACTCAGGGCTGTATTTATCGATTATCAGATGATCAGGCTGATCTAAAAGATGCAATGACAAAGGCTATTCAGCAAGTCGATAGAGCTCAAGCAACCATTAAGCGCTTTAGGCATTTCTGCCAGCAACCCAGTGTTATGACACAGTGCAGTCTCAATCAGATTTTAGACGATACATTAAGCCTAATGGCCGCAGAGTTTGCCCGAATGCAAATAACACCAGCGATCAGCTGCGAGCAAGTAGAATTACTCGCGGATCCAAGCTTACTCCAGCAAGTGCTAGTCAACATTATCCGTAATGCACTCGATGCCATGGAAGCCAGTAGCGATCCTAAGCTTTCAATCTCGCTAACCAAAGATAGGCAGAAAGCCCATATTGTATTTATAGATAATGGTTGTGGCCTGAGTGACATCGCACTAGAACGTCTGTTTTTTCCCTTTGAAACATCTAAAGAGAATGGCTTAGGTCTTGGCATGGTGATCTGTAAGCGCATCATCGAGGAACATGATGGCCAAATAAAAGCGACCAGCAATTTCAATCAAGATACTCTGCCGCCACAAGCGGGTTTAACCATGACCATAACATTACCAATTAAGGAGTCCTTAAATGACTAATTTGTATCTAGTCGATGACGATCAAGCTGTATTAGACTCGCTAACCTGGATGTTGAACGGCCTAGGTTATCAACCTAAAGGCTTTAACTCTGCAGATGCCTTCTTACATCAAGTTGACTTGCATAGCCCGGGGATCGCAATCTTAGATGTACAGATGCCAGGAATGGATGGCAGTGCCCTATTAACTCATATGACCCAAGCACAGAGCCCTATTGCCGTTATCATGCTCAGTGGTCATGGCAGTATCGCGATGGCGGTACAAGCGATTCAAAAAGGTGCCCTCGATTTTTTAGAAAAACCCGTAGATGGCGATAAGCTTGTTCTACTGCTCAATCAGGCAAGTCAACAAACAGAGCAAACCATGCAGCTAAAGCTGGAGCGTCAAGCCTTAGGTGATAAGTTAGCGACTCTTACCCCAAGAGAGCATGAAGTAATGAACAAGGTACTTGAAGGCAAGCTTAATAAAGTTATCGCGGCAGAGCTCAATGTCGCCCAGCGAACCCTTGAACTACATCGTCAAAAAGTCATGCAAAAAATGCAGGTCAGTAACGTTGCAGAACTCGCATTCTTAATGGGAAAAAGGTAATGTAGAAGCGTTCAAGTAGAAGAAAACTGAGCCCTTGATACAGCGATATGTGATACCGCTAGGATTAAAGCGACTAGCCAGCTTTTAATTGATAACTCATATCCAGCAGCTCATATGTAGTCGTTTATATGTTTTAAATCATACGCAAGTAAACTTGCCGACACAGTAGATCACTAAGCGATTCGACTGCCAGAGCTACGGCCTGATTTGGCCCATCTGGCACAAAACTCCCAACCTTTGTCCTGGCAGACAAGCCCTGCACTATAGCGACTTTTTACCAGCAGTATCTTACGCGATTGAGTTAGCGATACTACAGAGGTAAACACCTCTTGAATGTTACGTTTTGCAATAAGGTTATCTGACATGCTCAAGTCTTGACCTGATGAACTACAGGTTAATGGCGCCACGTTTGAGAGGATAAAAACAAACATGCTAGGTATGAGCAGTAGATAACGGCTAAAGGAAATAAACGGTTTAGTTAAACCGCCAAAAAATAACACATTACCAGCTGCCATTGATGCTCCTTAATCACTAATAGCTCAAACAAAAAGCTATCAAATAGTAAGCATAACCCAAATAGCAGCAGATTCAACTCCTTGATTTGCCGATTAACTTTATACGGCTAATCGCACGCCTAACCGCCTACTCTACTTATCTTTTCCACAGGCGTTCTGATACGCAATAGAATAATTTTGCTTAAGCAGGCTTAATGTTGAAGCCTCACGAACATTGCGAGTTCGTCCGCGCAATGAAGACTCCACGAAAAGTGCAAACCATGCTTCTAGCACCGCACTATTTTTGTTTTCTCCAGCTGCTGACAGCGCCAGCGAGGCCACTTCAGCGGTGCCCAATTGAAAATCTCTCGCCCCTTTTCTCAGGGCATAAGCCGCTGCCGATTCTGGAGAGAAAGAAAATAGCGGCAATTGATGCAGATAATCACTCTTACGAAACATCTTAATAGCTTCACGCCAACTGCCGTCTAATAAGATAAAAAGCGGCTTTTTATCTTGGTCGAGTTTTGTTTTTTCTACGCGATCAACCACCGATTGTCCATCAACCGCATATTCTGCCGGAAAAATAACAAATGGCTGATACTTAGGATCGTTGATGATCGACAGCATCTTACGATTAGGTTCGTTACGTGACCAAATAAACGCATGCGTATCAGGAACAATATCTGCGATTAACCGTCCGCTGTTGCTAGGTTTAAGTACTTCATCATCGTACATGATCAGCATAAACGCTAAATCACTATCAATCTGCTTGCGCAAACTACAGGTACAAAGCGTCTCTGCCAGCAAGCAACGTTGACAGCGTATTACATTCTTGCCCCTTGCAGTAAAAGGCCTTGAAGAGATAGCTTTTCTGTACTCATACAGTTGATGCACAGCATGTTTAGGCAAATTCATTTTGCAAAACCTTTTTAGTAAAACTTTTGCGCCAAGTTATTTAGCAAAACTATTTAGCAAAAATTAGTCAAATGATAAAAGTATGAGAACAAAAAAGCCTACTAATAAGCAGGCTTTTTCATCACAAAAATCTTAAGCTTACAGGATACGCCTTAACAAAAAATCTGCTTTTAAGCGTTTAATGCGCTTCATGATCTTGCGTACAGGGGCTGGATAGTTATGCAATGTCTCGATTTGGCTGTAATGGAACAAACGCTCAGTATGCTCAAGAATATGCGTTTGCTCTTGTTCAAACTTTTCTTTCCAGCACTCACTTTCATCTTGCAGTAACAAACCGTTTTCTAAATCCAATGCCCATGCTCTTGGATTTAAGTTGCTACCCGTTATTAAATGGCGCTTACCGTCAGCACTGATCCCTTTTAAATGGAAGCTATTACGACCATCTTTCCAAAGGTGAATATTCAGCTGACCGTTTTCTATTGCCCATTGCTGACGTTTAGCAAACTTTCTAAGTGACTGCTCATACATGTAAGGCAAAGCACCAATAGTAGAAAACTCTTCTTCTGGTGGAATATAGAAATCGTTAGACGTTTTATCCCCTACCACGATATCAATCTTCTTACCCTTACGCAGATGCTTAGCCAACGCCCTAACTAAAATGTATGGCGGATTAAAGTACGGCGTACAAATAAACAAAGTGTCTTCAGACTCTTCAACTAAGGCAACAATAACCCTATTAAGTTTGTTATTTTTACGGCCAAGACCAACTAAAGGTGTAACCCGGTTGCCTATTTTCGTCTGGCTAAACTGATACTCAGCTTTTGAAAGACGATGTTTAAGGCTACTGACCTCGCCTTTAGTTGGTAAATGCTCTGTTTCTTTAGGTTGAGTTAAAGAGCTGACAGCAACATCGTTAACGAGATATGTTTTCACCATGTCACGCATGCTGCGTGCAAGCTCTGCAGATTCAATCACATGGTAACGATCAAAACGGTATTTATCATCTTGATGCAGGTAGATGTTATTAATGCTTGCTCCACTAAAAACAACCGCGTCATCGATAACAAAACCTTTCAGGTGAAGTACACCCATAAACTCACGAGATTTAACCGGAACACCTAGAATATCAATTGGATATTCAGCGGCCTCGATCACCTTGCGATACATTAAATAATTACCGCTATCGCCTTTATGGCCAATAAGGCCACGACGTGCACGATGAAAATCAACGAGTACTTTTATATCAAGTTGAGGGTTCTGTTGCTTCGCATCCATCAGCGCTGCGAGGATCTCTCTCCCCGCTTCATCATCTTCTAAATAAAGTGCGGCGATATAAATAGAATGCGTTGCGCTTGCAATTCGAGATAACAATTCAGCTTTTAACGCTTTAGGCGTCAATAACCAAGAAAGCGAATCTGGTTGTAGCGGTATGCCACCTAGCTTACTCAGCAAGGCTCTCTCCTTAATAGTGCTGACCATCTTTAAAATATGTGCTTGGTTCAAGCTGTCTAAACATCACAATGATATGTTCTAGCCCCGGATAAACCTTTAATATGGCTTCACGGATAACCTGTTCTGCACGATGGTGTGTTTGAGGATCTTTAGGGAACCATAACACCTCGACTTGAGCGATATCGGTGACTTTTTTGCCGTTACGATAATTGCTACTGTTGATCCAATCGAGTATGAAAGATTCTGGTTTTGACTGACAGATGTCGGCTAATGCCTCAAGTAAGTTGATACTCAGTGTTGCAATTACCGTTTCAGGTAAACCGCTAACTCTTACATGTGGCATAAAGATCCTCCTAGATAAGGGCATAGAAATTACCGATTTAACTGCCTTTGAGCAAGGTTTTTCTCTCAATATCGGTCTCTAGGACCAAATTTCGGTGGCTTCTTGCTCTGTTAGCCAAATATTTAGTCAGTTTGATACCATAAAATAACAGTAATATTTTATGAAAAAGCCCTATCGTTTGCTGTATGAGTCACTGATAAAAGCTGTGACTTTTGCTAATATAGCTCCCTTTTTTATCGTCCGAGATTAATTGATGAACCTAAAAACCCTGCTTACACTCGCTGTCATGCTCCTCGCTGCATGGGCTATTTTTCATTTTAAAGCGCAGCTAGGCTTCTTGGTGATCCCGCTATTTTTTAGCTTGGTTTTATTTGTCACACTGAAGCTGTATCGCCTAATGGAAAAAGATGAACCGACAGATAATGATTAGCCTAAACCCATTTTTATGAGTTCATAGCGATATGAGACCACTACAAGGATAATCTTTTGAGAATATGCTTTTTACAAACAGCCTTGTTTACCACAGCTTTAACGCTTTGTTTCTCGCCTGCTCTTGCATCTGCTAACGGCTACCTTGCAAATATTATTAAGGTTATTGAGCCAAAAACCTCGCAAACGGCTGTCGTTGTGAGTCCTATGACTCGCTCTGAAGCCAGTTACCGAAAGGATGCTGACCGGCTATTTGTTCCTGCCAGTACCATGAAACTGCTTACAGCGGTTTCCGCATCTTCTGCTTTAGGTAAAGCATTTACCTTTAACACTCAAATTGATGCATTTGTGGGAGTTAAAAATCAACGCATCGAGGGTGATGTGTTCTTACGCTTTGACGGTGATCCTACTCTCACCGCCGGTGATTTAAGATTGTTGTTTAAACAGCTCAAAGCACAAGGTTTGGAGCATATCGACGGCAACCTATATTTAGTCGGTGATCAAACCGAAACCTTACAAGCCCCTGGTTGGGTGTGGGATGATTTAGGGATCTGTTATGCCGCGCCGGTTTCACGTTATATTCTTAATAAGAATTGCGTAAAAGCGAAGCTAACCCCGTCACTGGCGACGAACCTAGGTAAACTCACCTTTAGCCAGTTTGAACCGGTTTCGATTACTAGTACCGCCGTATTTGACAAAGTGGGCAATCAGCCATTTTGCGAATTGAATCTTCAACGCCTTCAACATAATCAATTTATACTCAGTGGCTGCTATCAAGGGCAAAAGCCGTTAAAGCTTGCTATCGCCATATCTGATCCGGCCCTTTACGCACAGCGCACCCTTGCAAATATCCTAAACAATACCGGGATCACTTTAAAAGGGGATGTATTACTTACCAATAAACGCCCAGCTAATACCTTACTGCTCGCAGAGCATCAATCTAAGCCACTTTCAGCGCTTATTGAGACCATGTTACTAAAATCCGATAACTTAATTGCAGACAGCCTGTTAAAGCGTTTAGGGCAATACACTTATGGGGTGCCTGGTTCATTTGTAAACGGCAGCGCTGCTATGAAACATATTCTCACTCAGCAAGGAATCGATTTATCCACCGCAAATATCGTCGATGGTTCGGGTTTATCTCGTTACAACTTACTTAGTGCAGAACATTTAGCTCAAGTGTTATTGCTGATAAAGAATGATTTATCGCTTAATTATCTCATTGAACTACTACCTGTAGCGGGTGCGAGTGGTACCCTAAAGTATCGTGCAGGGTTTACAGCTGCACCATTAAAAGAAAAGGTGCTGGCTAAAACTGGGTCAATGAAAGGCGTTGTTAATCTAGCAGGCTATATCAAGCAAGGTGATGAACTCACTAGTGCCTTTGTGATCTTAGAAAATGGTCAAAGTCCAGCAGTTAAAGACGTTGAGATCATGCCTTTTAGCGTATTGTTATTACAGTCGTTACTGCAAAGTTATCACTTAAGCACTCCGGCTCACAATAAAAATAACAAGCATAGCGAACCTTAAATTGTTGTTCGGACTTTCACCATTCCCGTTGATAATCTTACATAAGCTAAAAACACAATAAAACAAAAACGCCACGTTAAGTGGCGTATTTTATTCGAAGTTAGAAATCGTCTTATTTAGAACAAGCTTTCATCTATTTGCATTATCGACGCATCCCCTGTCTTCACCTGTGATAAATGATACTCGGCCTTAGCCAATAGCTTATCAAAGTAAAAACGCCCAAGATGTGCTTTTTGTAGCTTAAAGTTTTCATCTTCATGATCATGTGCCGCATCATTCATCGCTAACCAGAAGCAGCCATAAAGGACATAACCAAATGCGTCGAGGTAATCGACTGCACATGAGTTAATCAATGCTGGTTGACTTAATTTATTGTCATTAACTTGATTCGCCACCTCTAGTAGCTGTTCGAGTAATGCCAATAGTGTTGCTTTATCGCCATCGGCAACATGAGCATACCCATTAATTTTAGCGATCTGCTCTGAAACAAATTCAGATAAAGCGGCGACGTTATCACCCGTTACTTTACGACCTAAGAAATCAATCGCTTGAATGCCGTTGGTGCCTTCGTAGATCTGGGCAATTCGGGTATCACGCACTAATTGTTCAATGCCTGTCTCACGGATGTAACCATGGCCGCCAAATACCTGTTGCGCCATAATCGCGGCATCAAGACCTCGATCACTTAAAAACGCTTTTGATACTGGTGTTAACAATCCAACATAACGACTAGCCTTCGCCTTAGCATCACTATCATCTGAATACTTGGCTAAATCGAGTTGTTGCCCGGTATATACAGATAATGCACGTCCCGCTTCAGTTAACGTACGGATCGTTAACAACATTCGCCTGACATCACCGTGAACAATAATAGGGTCGCTTGCAGCGCCTGTCGGCGAGCCACCAGCCGCTACACCTTGGGTGCGCTCTTTAGCGTATTCAGCAGCCATTTGGTAAGCCGCTTGTGACGTCCCTAAACCTTGTATACCAATAGCCAAACGTTCATAGTTCATCATGGTGAACATGCATACTAAACCACGATTAGCTCTGCCGATAAGGTAACCTTCTGCATCGTCAAAATTCATCACACACGTTGCAGAACCTTTAAGCCCCATCTTGTGTTCGATTGAACCGACAGTCACGCCATTGGCTTCACCTAGAGTATTGTCCGCATTCACTTTAATCTTTGGCACTAAAAACAATGAAATGCCACTGGTATTGGGTAATTTGGCGAGTACTAAGTGAATAACGTTTTCAGTTAAATCATGATCTCCACCAGTAATGAAAATCTTGCTACCCGTGATCTGATAGCTGCCATCATCATTAGGAACAGCCTTAGTTCTAATGTTCCGCAGATCTGATCCCGCTTGAGGCTCTGTCATATCCATGGCGCCAGACCATTCGCCGCTGTATAGCATAGGCAGATACTGCTGCTTAATCTCTTCGCTGCCATGGGCATGAATAGCTAGTGCTGCACCAGCGGTTAATGAACCATATAGAGTAAACGCGTTACATGCGCTATAAGCCATTTCATCGACTAGTACACCGAGCATCTTAGGCATGCCCATGCCACCTAGCTCAGGATCACCACATAGCCCTACCCAGCCACCTTCAGCGTATTGGTCATATACCGCTTTATAGCCATCAGGTGTGATCACCCTATCAGCTTCGTGCCGAACACCTTGCTCATCACCGCTACGGTTAATAGGATGGATTAATTCGCGGCTAATCTTATCTGCTTCATCTAAAATTGCTGCTGCAGTATCCATATCGACAGTCTCGGCCATTGCTGGCATCTCAGACCACGTTTTTGGGGCGTCAAAGACTTTCTCAAGAAGAAAACGCATTTCTGCTAATGGGGCGTTATACGGGTTCATATCGGACTCTTAAACAATGGATTTAAACAGTTGTTTCAAATCTATCAGAAGTCGCAGCAAATGACACCCTTTTAGCGTAAATCTTTTAGCTTACTTGCATTCGTATTTACCTTATTTGTCACCTTAGTTTTATCGACAACTGAGAGTAAACATTAAAGGTCGACATATTTCACCTCTTGTATTGCGACTGTACAATTTGCTTCAGCTTTTTATGAGACAAATATCATTCCATATCTAAATACTATATCTTTGCAATCATTGACTAATATTTAATTATCGGTTTCGACTAATACATACTTTTTGCGATGGAGCCAACATGATCACAGCGTATTGCTACCAACAACAGCAAGTCACTACAACAACTCTTAATATTGACGAGCCTTTACCAGAAACAACAATATGGTTAGACATTTATCGACCCATTGAAGCAGAAAGACTTTGGTTGGCTAGCTTTTCTACTGACGAGGTACCAGATAGAGAAGATAGGAATGAAATTGAGGACTCTTCACGTTTTTACCAAAATAAAGATGGTTTACACGTTAACTCATTATTTAGTCAAAAGTCTGCACAGACACTAAGCTCTATTAATATTTATTTTAACCTTAGAGCAGACTTATTGATCACCATCAGAGATGATGATCAGCGTTTGATAGACTCATTAGCCACAAACCTTCAAAAGTCTTCCGTCCCTGTTACACCCCAGCAATTATTCATTCAGTTATTTAAAATGAAAGTCGACCATTTAGCCGATCTCATTGAAGATACTTACAGCGCTTTGGAAAATATTGGCCATGAAGTCTTCGAAAAAGACCGTATCGATGAGGTGTTTAAACTGATCACTATAAGAGAAGACACTAATGGTAAAGTTCGTTTGAATTTACTTGATACTCAACGTGCACTGAATTACATGCTGCGTGTTTACCAACAAAACCTGTCTAGTGAAGAAACTAAAGACATCGGTAATATGCTGTCTGATATATCTTCATTGATCCCGCATACTCAGTTTCTTTTTGAAAAGCTAAACTTTTTGATGGATGCTGCTATGGGCTTTACGGGTTTGCAGCAAAACAAAATCAGTAAAATATTTTCCGTTGCCGCGGTAGTGTTTCTCCCGCCAACATTGATAGCAAGTACCTATGGTATGAATTTTGACAATATGCCTGAGGTACATTGGCATTATGGCTACCCCTGGTCCATAGCGCTTATGTTTGCCAGTGCGGCTGCAACCTTTTGGTTTTTTAAGATAAAGCGTTGGCTATAATATTTTTGTCGCTTTATTGTAAAGAATCACGTTTAAAATCATTGTGTTTTAGATGCAAAAACGCCACGTTTAATGGTGGCGTTAAAGGCTAGTGTTATCAGCTAGTGGCATGAATTGTAACAACTGCAGCGATGACTGGAGATGAAAATCGCCAAATTATTCCAAGTATTAAGCAAACTTACTTCTGAAAGCAAAGTAAACGGCTCCGACTAAACAAAGCCCTGCCCATAGATAATCTAACTTTAATGGCTCTCTTAAATAAAATACCGAGAACGGGACAAATACCATCAAGGTAATCACTTCTTGCAGAATTTTTAACTGTCCGACATTTAACTCCGTATAGCCAATTCGATTAGCTGGAACTTGAAGTAAGTATTCAAACAGCGCAATTCCCCAGCTAATGAGTGCAGCAATAATCCATGGTTTATTGTTCAGCTCTTTTAAGTGAGCATACCAGGCAAATGTCATAAAAATATTGCTGCAAACAAGCAAAGAGATACTGATAAATATGGGGTTCATGGCCGATTAGACTCACGCTATAGGCTCATCAATTGACATCACTGATGAGGGGTACTGAAAATGATGGCGCATTCTACTGATAGGCATTTAAGACGTAAATATTTATTTGTTAAATCTACTGAAAAGCGAAGGTAAAGCTCCTGCAACCTACATTTTTGGCACATAAAAAAGCCCGGTTACACCCGGGCTTAACGTTTAAAGTTAGATTTCAATAATTAATCTAGAACAAAGATGTTGCTACTGTCATTTAAGCTAAGCACGCCAATGCATTGATTTTCACTATCCGTTACCATCATTCGGTCACCAATCGTCCAGAAATCTGCTGTGTACATTTCATTTTCGCCAAGTGTCGCATAGTTATTACTTAAGTTTGGTTGACCAGAATCATAGTCTACCCAGTATAAGTTATAAGGCGTTGTTGACGTATTTGCTACGATAAACTCCGGAGCATATTCAGACTCTCTAGTATATGGCACAGCAAGATCACAACTGCCTATCTCTGCAGTAGCAGCTGGGATCTCGACTTCATCAACAGCTCCCACCACATGCTCAGCTTTAATTTCGAATTGGTTATTTTCATCATTTAAAATCGCCACACTGAGGCAGTTATCAGTCTTATCGGTTAACATCACCCTCTCGCCAATGTACCAGTATTCAGGTGTAAAGCTATCACCTTGTGCTAGCGTCATGTATGAACCACCTGATTTATCAGCTTTTGTGGTACTTAACCAATACACTTTAACTTCTGTATCGGTAGTATTTGTTATCGCCACGTCTTCAGCATAATCATAAGAAGTACGGTAGGTTTCTGCCAGACTACAAGTGCCGAGTATTCCCTTCTCTGGCCAATGTGGTAAATAAGGTTCTTCAATTGCATTTAAAGGCTGCTGCTCCGGCAACGAAACACTGCAATCATTTCCTGCACAAGCTGAAAGATATAGGTCAACAATATCACCGCCCACAAAGTCAGAACCAATGGTAATAAAATACTGACCGGCATCAGGGGAATCTATAATACAAGTTTCTTCATTCGAGTCAGCCGTTTCAGAACGACAAGTGACTTGTGAAGTTAAACTTGGGTGTGCAGCAGAAGCATAGTTAACCCACATATCAACATTACCCGAACCGCCTTGGGTGCTGAACTTGAGTGAGTCTGTTCCACCTGCAACCTCAACTGAGTATAACCAGCCTCCTCGACCGTTAATCGAGGCATATTCACCTAGTGATAATGCAGTATCACTGGCGGCAAATTGTTCAGTGAGTGTTTGTTGGTACCAAGTCACGAACTCTTGCTGGTGACTACTGGCAATTTCTTGCAATAAAGTATTAAATGCCTCCCAGTTACCCGCACGCATTTCAGTGAGCATAGAGGTAACACGAGCAGGCTGGGTTTCAATCAAAAAGGCTACGGCTAATTTACCCCACGAATAGCTATTACTCTCACCGTCAAAGATCTGTTGTAAAGTGTAAGTCGTGTCTTCATTGGCAGTTACAATACTTTGGTATTGTTTTTGATAGAAGGTACCTATGTATTCAGCTAAGCCCTCGCTCCACCACGCCATATCTGATTTATATGCGCCTTCTTTGTTATACCGGGCATCTAACGCATGAATGTACTCATGGCTTAAAGAGCGAATAACATTACGTCCACCGCTCCACTCTAGCGCGTTAAAAGTGAGAATAGTTGAGTCATGCCACCACTCAGTTGGAGAGGTTTCGAAATAAATCCCGCTTGAGTTACTCGTATCAAATAGATGCTTTGCCCAAGCGGCGTAATTTGATAAGCTACTAAATATATTAATGTTAGTGACTTCATTCAAATCATTATCTACCGGTATACCAAACTCTGGGGCAATGTTAGCGCCCAGTACAGTGTCGAATTTTTGCTTAGTTTCAGTCACAATTTCACATGCTTCTTGTACTTGTGTTGCTGTTAAATTTTGGCTGCGGATCCTGACTGACTCGTTACACAAAAGGCTATGCTGAAATAATGATGCTGTAGCAAGAATGGATGCATCGACTGTCGGTTTATCTGAATTAGCATCAACAACAATATGATAACGACCAGGTTGAATATCATCGATTATGCACGTTTCGTTATAATCTGAAGCATTGTAAGAAACACAGTCAAACTCGCCATTCTCACCTGTAGTTGCAGTGCTTTCGTAACGAACATAAATATCTGGATCGCCTAAATTCTCATTTTCAATACCGCTAAATAAGCTGATCAACAATGTTGGAGCTGCGGTCTCAACATCAACATAAAAAGAAAGCGGTTCGTTGGTATTAATATGCTCTTTTACAGAATCTAACGTTAACGCTTCGCCGATAATGGTTTCAACTGGTGCCGGGCTTGGCTCAATGAGTTCTAACACTTCGTCTTTAGGATCACTACCGCAAGCTGATAAACTAAGTGCAACCACTAAACTTAATGGTTTTAAAATATGGGTGCGGCTAACACTCCTTGTTTGGTAACTATGGTTCATATCCACTCCTAACACTGTTTTTATTTTTTTGATGGCTGTTTGAATAGATGAAATACCCTTTCAGCTATTTGAAACGCTTAACGCAACAAAAATGTAACAAATGATATACAGTATTCAAAGTGAAACAATTTCAACTTGAATTGAAGTAAATAGGCAAATATCAGACATAAAAAAGGCCGCAACGAAAAATTGCGACCTTTAAATGAACGAGGCTATGTCAATGGGTAAATATACAGTAATGCTTACCACATAAGATCGTCTGGAATAACATAATCTGCATACGGATCATCTTCTTCTACAATCTCTGTATTATCTTCTTGAGACCATAAGTAGCCAATCCAAGTAGGTACAAGAAGGTTCACTCGTTCAGCCAGCTTATGCGGTACTAAGTAACTCACCTCTTCGTGTCTGACAATACCTAAATGGCCGTTAAGCAATTCACTTTGCATTTTCTCATTTACATAAAGTGAGAAGATTTTATTTTCAAAAGTGAAGTTAAACTTAATTTCAGCATCTTTTGGCGGCTTAATAACACAATTTCTAAATTCTGTTACCAATCCACGTACTAAACCTTTCTCAGACGCTTCTGCAAAACGTTGCTCGTTCAGTTGCTTATCTTTATCAATCTGAGCTTGTTTTTTAGCTGCTATTTCTTGTTTCAGTGTATCAGAGCCATCGTCGACTTTAGCCTTTCTATCGCGACGCTTCTGAGTTTTAGTATCTCTAACTTTTTGCTTACTGACTAAGCCAGCTTTTAACAACTGCTCTTGAAATGGATTTGCCATAACTATAAATCTCTAATTTAACGATTACTCTTAATCGACTTATTCTTTTACATAATTGCGTTTAGCTAATTGCCCTATCTCGGCAATAGCCGCGCCCGCACCACCTAGAGACCATCCACCATCAACAGGTAAAACGGTACCCGTAATGTAGGACGCCATGTCAGATGCTAGAAATAGTGCCGCATTGGCAATATCATCACAACTGCCGTTACGTCTTAAAGGCACGCCTTTAGCAACATGAGCTTGTAACTCCGCGGTAGGGGCTAACCTATCAAAGCCTTCTGTTCCTGCAATCGGCCCAGGAACAATTGAGTTGATCCTAATGCCCTTGCAGCCCCACTCTATCGCCAATGTCTTGGTCAGCATATCGACCCCAGCTTTAGCCGCGCAAACATGCACCTGCATTGGCATGGGGACATAAGCTTGTGGTGCAGAGATCTGAATGATGGCGCCGCCCTGCTCTTTAATCAGTGCAAAGCCTTGCTTAAGCACCTGAAAGCTACCTAAAAGGTCTATGTCCATGACTGACTTAAAACCATTCTCTGACAGGTTCTCTGCCGATGATGGGAAGTTACCCGCAGCGCCACTGACTAAGACATCAATATGAACAAATGTATCAGCAATTACAGCGAAGCCCAGTTTCAATGCTTCGAGATCTCTTACGTCAAAACAAACACCGAAATGCTTTCCTTCTGGATTAGCGAGTTTTAATTGCTCAACAGCGGCATCGACTTTAGTTGCGCTGCGACTCGCCACTGCCACATTTGCACCGGCTTGAGAGAAGCGAATAGCGATACCTAAGTTTATGCCACTGGTACCGCCAACAACGACAACATTCTTTCCTTGATAGGTAAACATGGTCACTTCTCCTCATTAAGTTTATTTCAAACCAGTAAATAACAATTTGAAACTAACCTACAAGGCGAAAGCTAATTATGCAATCGTTTGATAGATTGCTTGCAATGCCTTAAGCGGATCTGCTGCTTTTGTAATTGGACGGCCAATCACTAAATAATCAGAACCTGCAGCAAGCGCTTCAGCGGGTGTCATCACTCGATGTTGATCGCCTTTGTCAGAACCCGCAGGGCGAATACCCGGTGTGATGAGTTTGAAGTCATCACCGAACGTAGCCTTTAATATGCTAGATTCCTGTGCTGAACAAACTACACCATCAAGACCTGCTTGTTTAGTCAACGCCGCTAAGCGTAAAACATGTTCTGAAGCCGGTACATTGATGCCAAGTAGCTTCAGCTCTTCATCGCTCATTGATGTTAATACCGTCACAGCGATTAACAAAGGCGCGTTATCACCGTAGGGTTCTAGTGCACGCTTAGCAGCTTGCATCATTGCGAGTCCACCTGATGCATGGATGTTCGTCATCCAAACGCCAAGCTCTGCAGCTGCAGTTACCGCTTTAGCGACTGTGTTTGGTATGTCGTGAAACTTAAGATCCAGGAACAAATCAAAGCCACGATTATGAATGTCAGTAACTAATTGTGGGCCAAACAGCGTAAACATCTCTTTGCCGACTTTCAGTCTGCACATGTCCGGGTCTAATTGATCGATAAGCTGCAAAGCATCATTTTTATTATCGTAGTCTAGGGCAACTAAAATAGGCTTGTCAGTCATTGTTTCTCCAATCGCTTTGCGGTGTAAGTTGTATTATTTTTTGTTGGTCAATCAGCAGCACTAACGGTTATTCACCGTCTAGGCCTCTAATCCTTTTTATACTCCCCCAATGCTTACATGAGGGGCAATGCCAATATAGCCTATGGGATGGGAAGCCACATTCTCTGCAGCGATATCCAGGTCTATATTTAATCTGTTGCTCTACTAACTGCTCAAGCATGGTCAAACTCTGTTTGGCTTGTCCTTCTTCAGCTTGCTGTAGATGCATTTTCATAAGGTGCTGAAAGCTTTTCATCGTCGGATGCCTAATCAGGCCTTCCATGATTAATTTTTCTGCGTCTTTGGGATGACCTTGCTCAATCATGTGCTGAGCAAGGGTTATGGTTATACTGGCACCAGCACCATTCTCTATTGCTTCTCTTAGAAGCTCTTGATAACCGCTGCTATCATTGGTCACTAAGTAGGCTTGTTTTGCGATTGCTAATGCATCAGGCAAAAAATCGATATCAGTGGTGAGCAATTTCTCTATGCTTTGCTTGCATGCCTTAAACTCTTCTTGCTTTAAGTATTGCTCCGCAAGTGCTAACAAGGCTCGTGCACATCGACTATCTTGCTTAATCGCTAGCTGAAGGTTCTTAAGTTTTAATGCGACATCTTCAGTCTCGTCGGCGAGTTCACAGTAAAAATGCGCAGTATCGTGTTTAAGGTCGTGCTGACGTTTACGCTTCAACTTCTTGATAATATCTATCGCTTTTTGCCAATCTTTGGTCACTTGATAGATAGCAATCAGTTGAGTTTCAGCTTCTTCACTATGATCGTCCTGATTAACGAGATTGATAAAGATCTCTTCTGCTCTGTCATAAAAACCTGCAGCGAGATAATCCTTACCCAGTTCCATCATGGCTAGATCTCGTTGCTCAGTGGTGAGGCTTGGTCTTGCGATAAGGTTTTGATGAATGCGGATCGAGCGATCTACTTCGCCTCGCTTTCTAAATAGCGAACCTAAGGAGAGATGGGTATCAATAGTGTCATCGTCTACATCAAGCATGCTGATAAACAAATCAACCGCTTTATCTGATTCGTTCGACAAAAGAAAGTTAAGCCCTGTGAAGTAGTCACGACTTAGCTGCTTTCTTTGATTTGTCTGTTTTTGCCTGACACTTCTGCGTCCCATATACCAACCATACCCGGCAGCTATAGGAAGAAGCAGAAAGAGGATCTCTAACATATTAAGCGTCTACTTCTTTGTCTGCGCTTGGATTAACAACCATGGTCTTAACTTTAGATTCAGTTGCTTGATTTAATTCTTGTTTCTCTTGAGCGTTGTGCAACTTTTTATTCGCACGACGTAGGGCTAATTTAAGACCCGCGATATGGTACATGGCAAATATCCAGCTCACTAGAAAGCCAGCTAAAAACACAAATGCAAGAACCACAGGTAATCTAAATTCACCTTGAGCAACAAAGTAACTAATTGTCACGACTTGTTCGTTACGAGCACCAAAAATAAGCGCTAAGAAAAAAAATGCAGCGACTAAAAAGGCAATGATAAATGACTTCACGTTAAGCTCCATGAACGCGTTGGTAAGCTTTGATTATCTAAGAAAATGAGTAAACTAGCTAGTTATACCTAAGTTTTAGGTATAAAAAAGCCTCCTAATGGAGGCTTTTAATACGATGTAAATTACGCGTTGATTGCATCAACACGTTCGCGCAGTTCTTTGCCTGGCTTAAAGTGCGGTACATACTTGCCTTCCAATTCGACTGAAGTACCAGTCTTTGGGTTACGGCCAGTGCGTGGTGCACGATAATGAAGTGAGAAACTACCAAATCCACGGATCTCTATACGATCTCCAGTTTCCAATGTATCAGCCATTTGCTCCAACATTTCTTTGATAGCGGCTTCCACTTCTTTCGCAGACAGCTGCGACTGCCTAGTGGCAAGTTTTTCGATTAGCTCGGACTTAGTCATCCTATACCCTCTATTATCAAGCCAAATACAGTCACCTTTTAGGGGTGCAAGCACCCCTGAACGTCAAGGCGATTATTTACGAGCTGCTTTGAACGCTTCAGCCATAGCGCTGCTCATTACAGCGTCATCTTGGCTGTTCAAGCTAGCCATTGCTTCTTTCTCTTCAGCTTCATCTTTCGCACGGATAGATAGGCTGATAGTGCGGTTCTTACGATCCACACCCATGAACTTAGACTCGACTTTGTCACCTACAGAGTAAACTGTTGATGCATCTTCGATACGCTCACGAGAGATATCTGAAACGCGAAGGTAACCTTCAACAGTCTCAGCTAGTTCAATTGTAACACCTTTTGCGTCAACTGCAGTAACAACACCATTTACTACAACACCTTTCTTCTTATCAGCAAGGTATGCGTTGAATGGATCGTCTTCAGTTTGCTTAACGCCTAAACTGATGCGCTCGCGCTCTGGGTCTACAGAAAGAACTACAGCGTGGATTTCATCGCCTTTCTTGTATTCAGAAACTGCATCTTCGCCAGTACCGTTCCAAGAAATGTCAGAAAGGTGAACTAGACCGTCGATGCCGCCGTCAAGACCGATGAAGATACCGAAGTCAGTGATTGACTTGATCTTACCAGAAACCTTGTCGCCTTTGTTGAAACGCTCAGCGAAATCATCCCATGGGTTAACTTTACATTGCTTAAGACCTAGAGAAATACGACGACGCTCTTCATCGATGTCAAGAACTAGAACTTCAACTTCATCACCTAGGTTAACAACCTTAGATGGGTGGATGTTCTTGTTAGTCCAATCCATTTCAGAAACGTGAACAAGACCTTCAACGCCTTCTTCAATTTCAACGAAACAACCGTAGTCAGTTAGGTTAGTTACGCGACCAGTCAAACGTGTGTTTTCTGGGTAGCGCTTGCTGATTTCTAACCATGGATCTTCGCCAAGTTGCTTAAGACCTAGTGATACGCGTGTACGCTCACGGTCATACTTAAGAACTTTAACGTTGATTTCGTCACCAACATTAACGATTTCAGATGGGTGCTTAACACGCTTCCAAGCCATATCAGTGATATGTAGAAGACCGTCAACACCACCAAGATCAACGAATGCACCGTAGTCAGTAAGGTTCTTAACGATACCCTTAACTGCTTGACCTTCTTGAAGGTTCTCAAGAAGAGCATCACGCTCTGCACTGCTTTCTGATTCGATAACTGCACGACGAGAAACAACAACGTTGTTACGCTTCTGGTCAAGCTTGATAACTTTGAATTCTAATTCTTTGTTTTCTAGGTGAGCTGTATCGCGAACTGGGCGAACGTCAACTAGAGAACCTGGTAGGAATGCACGGATACCGTTTAATTCAACAGTGAAACCGCCTTTAACCTTACCATTGATGATACCGATTACAGTTTCAGCATCTTCGTACGCTTTTTCTAGAACGATCCAAGCTTCGTGACGCTTAGCTTTCTCACGAGAAAGTTGAGTCTCACCGAAACCATCTTCTACAGAGTCAAGTGCTACGTCAACTTCGTCGCCAACTGCGATTTCTAGAGCGCCTTGAGCGTTCTTGAACTGTTCAGCTGGGATTGGGCTTTCAGACTTAAGACCTGCGTCAACAAGTACCATACCGTTTTCGATGGCTACAACTACACCACGTACGATAGAACCTGGACGGAACTCTAGAGTTTCAAGGGATTGTTCAAATAGATCAGCAAAAGATTCAGTCATGTTTAAGTTACTTTCTTTAATAAACCACGGACCATCCTGGACGTGGAGTCAGTATAATAATTCATCTCATCCATGTGACGAATAGTTAAGTACCCGCTTACGCTGGTACTTGGAGCTTTTGATGAATATGCGTTAGTGCTAAGTCCAACACATCTTCAATATTAATGTTAGTCGTATCGATAATCAGTGCGTCTTCGGCAGGTACCAAAGGAGCGACACTACGATTCATATCGCGGTCGTCACGCTCTTTTATCTCAGACAAAAGTTGATCGATATTAACATCGAAGCCCTTGTCCTGCAACTGATTATAGCGCCTTTGCGCCCTTTCTTCCGCCGTTGCTGTCAAATACAATTTAGCTGGCGTAGCTGGAAATACGATCGTTCCCATATCACGGCCGTCAGCAATCAAGCCTGGTGCTTCTGCAAATGCACGCTGACGACGCAATAGCGCTTCCCTAACTCGTGGGAATGCCGCAACTTTTGATGCCGCGTTAGAGCATTCTTGGCTGCGGATGGTTATTGATACATCCTCACCCTCTAAAACGACTTTAATCCCTTTAGCTTCATTACCCGTCACAAACTGCACATCTAAATGTGCGGCAAGTAAGGTTAACGACTCTTCATTATCTAGTTCTACGTTGTGATGAATAGCGGCTAAGGCTAATACACGGTAAATCGCACCACTATCGAGTAACTTGTAGCCTAATCGCTCAGCAAGTAACTGACTAATAGTACCTTTTCCCGCACCGCTTGGGCCGTCAACAGTGACAACAGGCGCCCTTTCTGACATAAAATCCTCCACAAGAAATTCCATCTTCCTTGATATAACCGAAAAGTGAGCGCGCGCATTATAAACCATGTAAGTTTAGAAAGCGGCAAAAAAATCAAATATTCGGGAACTTGGTTCAGCAAATCTTCAGGTTAGCCAAGGTTAACCTGAAGCGTATTACTGCTTGTTGGGGTAACGCTTATCTAGCAAGCGCGTTAAATTGTTTGAAATAATCTGGGAATGTCTTAGAGGTACATTCAGGCTCATTAATGGTGATCCCGCAATCCGCAAACGCCATCATAGAGAAACACATCGCCATTCGGTGATCATTATAGGTATCAATTGCAGCAGTATTTAGCTTAGCGGGTGGCGTTACGCTGATATAGTCATGTCCTTCATCGACTATAGCACCGACCTTTCGCAGTTCAGTTGCCATTGCTGCTAAACGGTCGGTTTCTTTAATCCGCCAATTATAAATATTACGAATACGGGTTGTACCGGTCGCAAACAGTGCCGCCGTCGCAATTGTCATTGCTGCGTCTGGTATATGGTTCATATCAAGATCAACTGCTGTTAGCTTAGCTTGACGAGCAATAATATAATCATCGCCCCACTCTATCTCAGCCCCCATTTTTTCGAGTACGTCTGCAAACTTAACATCACCTTGAATGCTGAGCTTGCCTACACCTGTGACCTTAACTTCTCCACCTTGAATCGCACCGGCGGCAAGAAAATAAGAAGCCGATGACGCGTCACCTTCAACCAGTACTTTGCCTGGAGAGACATAACGTTGACCAGTCTTGATCTCAAATGAAGCGTAGTCGTTATTTGTAACCTTAACGCCAAACTGCTCCATTAAGGCTAAGGTAATATCGATATAAGGTTTTGAGACTAGCTCACCTTTAATTTGAATATTTACATCGTCTTGAGCTAGCGGTGCAACCATCAGCAGTGCGGTTAAAAACTGGCTGGACAGATCGCCAGCTATCTCAACATTGCCACCATTTAACCCCGTTGAGGTAATATGCAGTGGCGGAAAGCCCTCATTTTTAAGGTAACTCACTTCGGCACCGAGTTGGCGCAGCGCATCGACCAGATCGCCAATAGGACGCTCTTCCATACGCGGTTCACCTGTTAACGTAAACTCACCTTGGCCTAATGTTAGTGCAGCACATAATGGGCGCATTGCTGTACCTGCGTTTCCTAAAAACAAGCTTTGCGGCTCACTCGCGTTTAAAGTACCGGCTAAGCCATCTAATTCACACACGGTATTGTTATTCGATAAACGATAGTTGACGCCGAGTTGCTTAAGTGAGGCCAACATATAACGAATATCGTCTGAGTCGAGTAAATTGGTGAGTGTCGTGGTTCCACTAGCGAGAGTCGCCAATAATAAAGCACGATTTGAAATGCTCTTTGAACCAGGAATATTAACCGTACCTGATACTTTTTTTATCGGCTCTAAACGTAATTGATTCATTGCGTACTTCTTATTATTACTGCAGGAGTCAAACTCGCCTGCGGGTTAACAGTAGATGTTCATGCAAGACAGCATTACTCCTAATTTGATAGGATTTAAGGTCATCACGACAAAATGACAGCCGTCTACGCGTTTGTTTGAACTTCGTAGATATAAAGTTACTCATTGCTGCGCAGGATTCAACACTTTTTTATAAAAATCATCCTTTACAAGACAAATTATACTCAAGTAGTAATAATTCACAGTTTCACTCGGCTTACAACAGCCAATTATTACCTATTAACTTTAAGTGGAATCATAATATTCCAACAACTTTCAGGATCAAAATATACCGCAATACTGTTCAACGCTAGGTTATATACGTTACTCTAAGTTAATAAAGATAATGATCAATAAAACAGCCAACAACAGAGAAGGTAAATGGAGCCATGTTCAACAAATTGACCGCTATGCCTGCCGATCCAATCCTTGGGTTACTGACTAAATATCGTGAAGATGACCATTGCCAAAAAGTAGACTTAGGTGTTGGAGTCTATAAAGATGAGTCGGGTCACACCCCAATTTTGTCTTGTGTTAAAAAAGCAGAAAAGTTTAGATTAGAGACAGAGTCAACTAAAGTTTACATCGGCCCTACAGGTTCAGGTGATTTCAACAGGTTAATTACTGAGCTCGCTTTTGGTTTAGATAACCCGGTTATTTTAGCCAACCGAGTTCGTACAGTGTCGACCCCTGGCGGTACTGGGGCACTTCGAGTTGCTGCTGATTTTATCAAGCGATGCAATCCAAATGCCATACTCTGGGTTAGCGATCCTACTTGGGCAAATCATACTGGCCTGTTTGAAGCGGCGGGGATCACAGTTAAAACCTATCCCTATTATAACTACGATACAAAGTCACTCAAGTTTGACGAGATGAAAGCCGCCTTGGCCAAGGTGAGCGAAGAAGATGTTGTGCTACTGCATGCATGCTGTCATAACCCAAGTGGTATGGACTTAAGTCCATCACAGTGGGATGAGATTATTTCACTCACCAGTCGACAAGGTTTCACTCCTCTTATCGATATGGCTTACCAGGGTTTTGGTGATGGTGTTGATGAAGACGCCTATGGCGTGCGTAAAATGGCTGCAGCGGTTAACAATATGATCCTGTGTAGTTCTTGCTCTAAGAATTTTGGCTTATACCGTGAACGAATTGGATCCTGCTCAATTATCGGCAGTGATGCAATACGCGCAGATATCGCATTTTCAGTGCTTTTGTACGTAGTACGTTGTATCTACTCAATGCCGCCAGCTCATGGCGCTGCTATTGTCGAAACCATTTTAGGTTCAGACACACTAAAACAAGAATGGTTAAACGAATTAACCGTAATGCGTGAGCGTATTAACGGTAACCGTGTAATGCTGGTTAATAAGCTTAAAGAGAAAGGCGTTCAACGTAACTTTGACTTTATCGCCAAGCAAAAAGGCATGTTCTCTTTTCTTGGGATAACCCCAACAGAGGTTGCTGAACTGCAAGAGCATTATAGCGTCTACATGGTAGACTCAAGCCGGATTAGTATTGCAGGCATTGGAACTGGGAATATTGATTACCTCGCAGAATCAATTGCGAAAGTGATTTCTTAGTATAGAGGTAAACGATTCGTTCAAGCTTGATTAAATTTAACGTGAACCTCATTAGAACAATAACTAAAAAGCCGATAATATCGCTATTATCGGCTTTTTTGATTTAGTTTTAAACGATGTCTAGCTATGTTTCGCAGCAAACGCTTTCATAAAGTTAACTAACGCATCTACACCGGCCAATGGCATAGCATTGTATAAACTAGCCCGCATACCACCAACGCTTCGATGACCTTTTAAGGCTACGAGGCCTGCAGCTTTTGCATCCTCTAGAAACTTCGAATCTAAATCAGCATTTGTCAGTTTAAAAGTGACATTCATGCGGCTTCGATTTTGTTTTGCAACGTCACTGACATAAAAACCTAATTCATCAATACACTGATATAGGCGCGCAGCCTTTTCAATATTGATCTGTTCCATCTGGGAAACACCACCAACACTTTTCAACCAGCTAAAGACTTCTGCGGCCAAATACCAAGCAAACGTCGGTGGCGTGTTGTACATGGAGTCATGTTTAACCGCTAAGCGATAATCCATAATTGACGATTGCGGCAAGCTCGATAAAGAAAGCATATCATCACGCACAATAACGATACTTAAGCCCGATGGACCAATGTTCTTTTGCGCGCCAGCATAAATTAGCCCGAACTGACTCACGTCGATTGTACGTGACAAAATATTAGATGACATATCAGCAATAACAGGCCAAGGACTGTTAATGCTTTCAAAAATTTCGATACCATCAACGGTCTCATTTGGACAGTAGTGTACATATCGGTAATCTTTATCAATTTGAGTCAGGTCAGGAAGCGAGATCTGTTTCTTTCCCTCTACAACACTGACAATGTCGATAACATCAACATTGTCTTCACCGGCTATTTTTTTTGCTTCTTCAACCGCCGCCTGAGACCAGCTACCATCGACTAAATAGAGTGCTTTTCCATTGTTGCCTAAAAAATTATTCACAACAGCCGAAAATTGGCCGCGACCACCACCATGCATAAACAACACGTGATAATTGGCCGGTATATCCATTAACTGACGTAAATCAGTGTCAGCTTGTTCAGTTAACGCGATAAATTCTTTACTTCGATGACTCACCTCCATAACGGAAACACCTTGGTCATTCCAGTTCAATAGCTCTTTCTGAGCCTTTTGCATTACAGGTGCGGGTAACATGGCAGGGCCTGCACAGAAGTTAAAAATCGCGCTCACAGTATTGTCCTTCTATTATTATCAGTAGAAATAGTGGAGTATTAGCATTCTTTTTAGCATTATATCCCAACGCTTTAGAAGCTAACATAAAAATAAAATCACTCTTAACGTTGATGTAAGCAAGTCACTATTTATAAATTTAATAACTGCTTTTGTTAGCATTATCGTTAAAATAATACCTAGGCTAGATGTGAGTAGCGAATTGTGAGTAGCGAATTGTGAGTATTGATGACACCACTCACTTAGATACACCACTTACTCACACAACGAGTAGCCTAATATTTTGTACTTAACAATAACAGATAGCAATCAGCATAAACATGCATTGTTAGTTGGTTAAGTTGCAACGAATATACTAAACAGACCGTTTTAACGGCATATTGGATCTGTCCATGTTTTTTAAATCGATGTTGGTTATCGGCACATTATCAATCGGTGCGACTTTTACTCTGCAGCATGCCTATGCCGCCCCCTCTCAATATACGACGCTTGCTGATAGCTTCAAACAACGTTTCCATCGAGAGTTAAAAGTCAATAAAGTGCCCGGCGGCGCTTTTGTCATCGTTGATGCTGACAAAGTGATCAAATTAAGCAGTTATGGCAAGCGCAGCAAAGGCAGCAACAAAAATGTTAATGCTAATACCGTGTTTAGACTCGCTTCTGTTTCTAAAACCTTTGCAGGCACGTTAGCGAGCATATTGGTTGAAGAAAATAAGTTAGACTGGCAACAACCTATAGTGAACTATTTACCCGAATTCACTTTAGCTAAACAGCAGATGGCTAAGCAAATTAATCTCGGCCACGTAATCGGCCACAGCACAGGCTTAATGCCCAATAGTTATGACAACCTAGTCGATAGTAACGTCAAGGTGACTAAAATCATCAGCAAGTTTGATGAGCTAACCCCTATCTGTAAACCCGGCGTATGTTATGGCTACCAAAATGTCGCGTTCTCCTTTATCCAAACCGCAATTGAGCAGCAATCTGCATCCAGTTACTCAGACTTACTGCAACAACGCATTTTCTCGCCGTTAGCGATGGACACCGCATCGGTTGGCTTTAACGCTTTTCAACAAACCAGCAATCGCGCAGAGCCTCATATCAAAACAAAATATGGCTTTAAACAAGTAAAGGTAAAATCAAATTATTATCAACTGGCTCCCGCCGCAGGTGTTAATGCCAGTATTACTGATCTATCAAAATGGCTTATAGCAAATTTAGGCCAAAATCCTGAGGTGCTCAGTGAAACGGTATTGCTAGATGTAACCACCCCAGGGGTCAAGACCACCAAAGAGTTGCATCGTCGTGATTGGCGAGCGTATCTTAATAGCGCCCATTACGGCAAAGGCTGGCGCGTATATGAGTTTGACGGTCGACCACTTATTTATCATGCGGGCTGGGTTGCTGGTTATGTCGCTGAAGTTTCCTACTCTCCAGAGTTAAATATCGGTATGGCTATGTTATTAAATGGCGAGTCACGAGTTATTGCGAAATTAAGCTCTGAGTTTTGGCGTGATGCTTTTAAGCAAGCCGATAAAGCAGGTAATTGACGCCTCATTTAATACTATAAATAGAGCAATATAGAATACTCAAGGGATGTATATTGCAGAGCTTTGATTCTAAAAAGTCCCCCTGTATTTATGTTGATGCCGAAAACAAAAAAGGATGCCAATGGCATCCTTTTTTATTGAGATTAATAATCAAATTGATTGATATTAGTCTTCAGTTGTTGGCGTTTCATCGCTCTGCGCTGCTGCATCTAATACATCAGTAGTGCTTACATCAGCTTGACCTTCAGTTTCTGCAGTCGCTTCAGTGATGATTGGGTTTCCCTCTTCATCTAGCTCAACTTCAGGAACTTGAATTTCATCGATACGCTGTAGGCCCACGACTTTTTCATCTTCCGCTGTACGGATGATAGTAACGCCCTGGGTGTTACGGCCAATGGTCGATACACCTTCAGCAGGTGTTCTTACCAAGGTACCTTTGTTACTGATCAACATGATTTCATCATTGCCGCCAACTTGTACTGCACCCACTACGGCGCCGTTACGTTCGCTAACTTTAATTGAAACCACACCTTTAGTACCGCGGCTCTTCGCTGGGTACTCAGATAGATCAGTACGCTTACCGTAACCGTTTTCAGTTACCGTTAAGATTGCGCCATCGCCTTTAGGTACGATTAGCGATACAACCGTTTGGCCATCTTCCAGCTTAATACCACGCACACCCGTTGCAGTACGTCCCATAGCACGTAGCGCAACAACCTCTTCGCCTGTTTCTGGATCAATCTTAACTTCACCAGTTTCAGAGCTACGAGCCTTCTCGTTAAAACGGACAACTTTACCTTCGTTAGAGAACAGCATGATATCGTCATTACCATCGGTAATATCAACACCAATCAGCTGATCGCCATCTTTTAGGTTAACCGCAATAATACCGTTTGCACGAGGATTGCTGTAAGCCGTTAGTGCAGTTTTCTTAACCGTACCGTGTGATGTTGCCATGATAATGTACTTATCTTCAGCATATTCACGTACAGGTAGAATTGCAGTAATACGCTCACCTTCAGCCAATGGCAATAGGTTAACGATTGGGCGACCACGAGCTGTACGGCTTGCCAATGGTAATTGATAGACTTTAAGCCAGTACATCTTACCAAAATCAGAGAAGCACAAGATGGTATCATGGGTGTTAGCAACCAATAGTTTCTCAACGAAATCTTCGTCTTTCACTTTAGTTGCAGCTTTACCTTTACCACCACGACGCTGGGCTTGGTAATCAGACAGTACTTGATATTTGGCATAACCTAAGTGAGAAAGCGTCACAACAACGTCTTCTTCATTGATTAGATCTTCAAGACTCATATCAACTTCGTTAGCGTTAATAACAGTACGTCGCTCATCACCAAAGTTTGTTAATACTTCTTCAAGCTCTTCTTTAATCACTTCCATCAAACGTTGTGGACTACCAAGAATAAATAGTAGTGCAGCAATAATTTCTAGAAGCTCTTCATATTCAGCAATGATCTTGTCATGTTCTAGACCGGTTAAACGGTGTAAACGTAGTTCAAGGATCGCTTGAGCTTGCTGCTCAGTCAGGTAGTACTGGTCGTCACGGATCCCGAACTCAGGTTCAAGCCATTCTGGACGAGCTGCGTCATCGCCTGCTTTTTCAAGCATGCCTTTAACATGTCCAAGCTCCCAGCCTTGTGCAACAAGTTTAACTTTTGCTTCAGCAGGCGTTGGAGAGGCTTTAATCAACGCAATAATTGGATCGATGTTAGCTAATGCAACTGCTAACGCTTCAAGGATGTGAGCGCGTTCGCGTGCTTTACGCAGTTCAAATACCGTACGACGCGTTACCACTTCACGACGGTGAAGAATAAAGCACTCTAGCATCTCTTTAAGGTTAAATAGTTTAGGCTGACCATTGGTCAGTGCAACCATGTTAATACCAAAAGAGCACTGCATTTGGGTCTGTGCATAAAGGTTATTTAGTACAACCTCACCCACTTCGCCACGCTTGATTTCGATAACAATACGCATACCGTCTTTATCAGACTCGTCGCGTAAGCCACTGATACCTTCAATTTTCTTATCTTTAACAAGCTCGGCAATTTTTTCAATTAAACGCGCTTTGTTAACTTGATAAGGAATTTCGTGAACAATAATACGCTCACGACTATTCTCTTCTTCAATATCTGCACGTGCACGCATCACTGCGCGGCCACGGCCTGTCTTATATGCATCGATAATGCCCTTGCGGCCATTAATGATTGCAGCCGTTGGGAAGTCAGGACCCGGAATGTAGTCCATCAGCTGTTCAATAGATAAGGCAGGATCTTCGATTAGCGCTAAGCAACCAGCAATCACTTCGCTTATGTTATGCGGAGGAATGTTCGTTGCCATACCAACAGCAATACCTGACGAACCGTTCACCAGCAGTGTTGGGATCCGTGTAGGTAAAACAGCAGGAATAAACTCGGTGCCATCGTAGTTTGGCACAAAGTCAACGGTCTCTTTCTCTAGATCGGCTAAAAGCTGATGTGCCACCTTGTCCATACGGATTTCGGTATAACGCATTGCTGCCGCCGCATCGCCGTCAACTGAACCGAAGTTACCTTGACCGTCAATAAGTGGATAGCGCATAGAGAAAGGCTGGGCCAAACGAACGATTGTGTCATATACCGCTGTATCACCATGTGGGTGATATTTACCGATTACATCACCTACGACACGGGCAGACTTTTTATAAGGCTTATTCCAGTCGTTTTTCAATTCGCTCATGGCGAATAATACGCGGCGATGTACCGGTTTTAAACCGTCACGAACGTCAGGCAGTGCACGGCCAACAATTACGCTCATAGCGTAATCTAAGTATGAATTTTTTAATTCGTCTTCAATATTAATTGGTGTTATAGATGAAGCCAGATCAGTCATAAACTGCTCGATCCCCTGAAATTTAGCGTGCTATTCCTATTTCCTAGAATAGCTATGCTTGAAAACGTGATTTGGCATTCTAACACAGTTATTTTATGGCGCTAGACCCAAATATCGATTCATTTTAAATAAGCCAAAAAAGCTAATTCACTTGATTAAAATCAAGACATAGGCGCATTAATTGTTCAGTTTGTTCAATAAGTAACAAACAGCTTCATAACTGCTTTGTTTCTTGGTGCTATTCATTATAATGTGGCCCAAAGACAGATTTTTCGCTCTGAGGTAATTTAAGTGCAAACACATAATAATGTTGATCCACAAGAGATCGCGAAGTTTGAGAAAATGGCCGCCACTTGGTGGGACCCTAACGGCGAATTTAAGCCACTGCATAACTTAAATCCACTTCGCCTTAACTATATTGACCAAACAGCAGGCGGCATTTTTGGTAAACAAATTCTCGATGTCGGCTGTGGCGGCGGAATTTTGTCTGAAAGCATGGCAAAAATTGGCGCTAACGTAACTGGCCTAGACATGGGTGATGAACCACTTGATGTCGCCAGACTTCACGCACTAGAAACAGGCGTCGAGATTAACTATGTAAAAAATACCGCTGAAGCACACAGAGACCAACACCGTGGTCATTATGATGTCGTCACTTGCATGGAAATGCTTGAGCATGTTCCTGACCCTAGCTCTGTTATTCAAGCTTGCGCCGATATGGTTAAACCAGGTGGTTTTGTGTTTTTCTCAACCATTAACCGCAACATCCGTGCCTATGTTGAAACCATTCTAGGTGCTGAATACCTATTAAAGATGTTGCCTGTTGGCACACATGATCATAATAAATTTATCAAACCATCAGAGTTAATTGGTTTGGCTGATAACGCCGAGCTATTTTGTACAGATGCTGTGGGTATTACCTATAACCCTATTACTGACATCTTCAGATACACCAAGAGCCTTGAAGTTAACTACATGATAGCTACGGTTAAAAATGACTAAAGCACAGGCACTTACTATTAAAGGTGTGCTATTTGATTTAGATGGCACACTCGCTGATACGGCACCAGAAATGATTGAGGCACTTAATATGGCTTTAGCCGCGAATGGTCACAGTCGTGTGCCATTTGAAGCCATTAGAGCGAGCGCCTCACATGGCAGTATCGCAATGATTAAAGCTGCCATCCCCGCCATTGATGACGCAAGCATTCCTTCATTACAGCAATCTCTTTTCGACAATTATGAGCTGATCAACGGAGATAATTGCGATTTATTTAAGGGGTTAGATAGGTTACTGGACACGCTTAGCCAGCTGTCAATCCCCTTTGGGGTCGTCACCAACAAGCCAGCGCGCTTTGCAAGGCCTCTACTAGATAAACTCGGTTTAACAGCAAAAATGCCTGCTGTGGTCAGCGGCGATACCACTCAACATTCAAAGCCCCATACAGCTCCTATGCTGTTAGCAGCACAGCAGCTTAGGGTTTTACCTGAGCATATTCTTTATTTAGGCGATGCTGAACGTGATCTTATCGCTGCTAAGGCGGCGAATATGATCTCAGGTTTAGCGGCCTGGGGGTATATCGGACCAGATGACGAACCGAGTCTTTGGCCTGCTGACTTAAGTTTTGAAAACGGTGACAGCTTAGCCGATTTTTTTTGCTATAAGCGCTAGCGTATTCACCCTTTATATGCTGCTTTAAAATCTTTGTTAATTAAGTTATTAAGCGTCATAAAAAAGTACTCAAATGATCGGTTAGGATCGCACAAGTTAGCAGCGATCTTATCGATCATTTTTATTTGCTCAAATATTACTCTTCACCGAGGAAATCAAATCAAAACAAGCTTTAAGGGTTAGCCATTACTAACAGGTTCAATTACCCCCAAGATATCCACAACTTGTCCAATAAATTCCCACTTGCAAAAATACCATAACCTCACTATCTTGTAGCTATTGAATCTCAAAACACCATATATTGTGTGTGAGTGACAATAACAGGCACTATTTAGTCGTTTGTGTCAACAAAAAGGAACTCTCCGTTTTTACGGTTAAAAACTGTTTGTTTACAGGGAAACGTAGGGTGAACCTGAACTGGTCACTTTCATAAATATAAAAATCAAGGTCTATCTTTAATGAATAGCAATATGACAGTCACAAAGCGTAGTGGCGAACGTGAGACTATCGATCTCGACAAAATCCATCGCGTTATTGAATGGGCGGCAAAGGGACTTAATAATGTCTCTGTATCAGAAGTAGAACTCCGTTCTCACCTGCAATTTTTCGACGGCATTGCAACTGAAGCCATCCATGAGACTATCATTAAAGCAGCAGCTGACTTAATTTCACCAGAAGCACCTGATTATCAGTTCCTTTCTGCACGTCTTGCTGTGTTCCATTTACGTAAGAAAGCCTTTGGCCAGTTTGAACCTCCTAAGCTTTATGACCACGTGGTCAATTTAGTTGAGCTCGGTAAGTACGATGCTCACATTCTTGAAGATTACTCTCAAGAAGAGATTGAAATTCTTGATACCTATATCGATCACTGGCGAGACATGAACTTCTCTTATGCCGCTGTAAAGCAGCTTGAGGGTAAGTATCTTGTACAAAACCGTGTTAGCCACGAAATTTATGAAAGTGCTCAGTTCCTGTATATCTTGGTTGCAGCTTGCCTATTCGCAAAGTATCCCAAAGAGACGCGCCTTAAGTACGTTAAAGACTTTTATGATGCAACTTCATTATTTAAAATTTCGCTGCCTACACCTATCATGGCAGGTGTACGTACGCCAACTCGTCAGTTCAGTTCATGCGTTCTAATTGAATGTGGCGATAGCCTAGATTCAATTAACGCGACCTCATCGTCAATTGTTAAGTATGTATCTCAACGTGCTGGTATTGGTGTCAATGCAGGCCGTATTCGCGCACTAGGTAGCCCTATTCGCGGTGGTGAAGCTTTCCACACAGGTTGCTTACCATTTTATAAGTACTTCCAAACAGCGGTTAAGTCTTGTTCTCAAGGCGGCGTACGTGGTGGTGCAGCGACCCTATTCTATCCAATGTGGCATCTTGAAGTTGAATCACTATTGGTATTAAAGAATAACCGTGGTGTTGATGATAACCGTATTCGTCACTTAGACTACGGCGTTCAAATCAACAAGGTGATGTATCAGCGCCTAATTCAGGGTGGTATGATCAGCTTATTTAGCCCATCAGATGTGCCAGGAATGTACGATGCATTCTTTGAAGATCAAGAAGAGTTCGAACGTCTGTACCTTAAATATGAAGCTGATAGCAGCATTCGTAAAAAACAGATAAAAGCTGTAGAGCTGTTCTCATTAATGATGCAAGAGCGCGCTTCGACTGGCCGGATCTACATTCAAAACGTTGACCACTGCAATACTCATAGTCCATTTGACTCTAAGGTTGCGCCTGTACGTCAGTCTAACTTGTGTCTTGAAATTGCCTTGCCAACTAAACCGTTAAATAACATTAACGATCCAGACGGTGAGATTGCACTTTGTACACTATCAGCATTGAACTTAGGTGCTATTAAGAAGTTAGAGGAGCTTGAGCCACTAGCTGATCTTGCCGTGCGTGCACTCGATAACTTACTTGATTATCAAGACTACCCAATCATCTCTGCTGAAAAAGCATCGATGAACCGCCGCACACTGGGTATTGGCGTAATTAACTTCGCTAATTACCTAGCAAAAGAAGGCGTACGTTACTCAGACGGTTCTGCTAACGGCATTACCCACAAGACTTTTGAAGCGATTCAATTCTATTTATTGAAAGCCTCTATGAAGCTTGCTCAAGAACAAGGTGCTTGCCCCTCGTTCCATGAAACAACTTATGCTAAGGGTATTTTACCGATTGATACCTACAAGCGTGATCTAGATAAGATCTGCGACGAGCCATTACATCTAGACTGGGAAACATTACGTGAAGAGATCAAGACACACGGTCTACGTAACTCTACCCTGTCAGCGCTAATGCCATCAGAGACCTCTTCACAGATCTCTAACGCTACTAACGGTATTGAGCCACCACGCGGTTTAATTAGTGTTAAAGCGAGTAAAGATGGCCAGCTAAAGCAAGTTGTACCTGACTTTGAAAAATATCAGTATAGCTACGAGTTATTATGGCAAATGCCTAATAACGATGGTTATTTGCAGTTGGTAGGATTGATGCAGAAATTTGTCGATCAGTCTATTTCAGCTAACACTAACTACGACCCGACTCGATTTGAGGGTGGCAGAGTACCCATGAAGGTACTATTGAAAGACTTATTAACCGCTTACAAATATGGTGTGAAGACACTTTACTATCACAATACTCGTGATGGGGCTTCAGATAGTCATGACGATATCACTGCCATTGAGAAAGAAGATGACAGTTGCGCTGGCGGCGCATGTAAGATTTAACCCAAGAGTTAATCATTAGTATTAAACGTTAATTTAAGGGGGCTTAGCCCCCATTATCGGAAGATAGAAAAATGGCCTATTCAACATTTTGTCAAACTCCTAACAACGCAATGCTAGAGCCTATGTTTCTTGGGCAGTCAGTTAACGTAGCGCGTTATGATCAACAGAAATATGAAGTTTTTGAAAAGCTGATCGAAAAGCAGCTTTCGTTCTTCTGGCGTCCAGAAGAAGTCGATGTCAGCCGTGACAAAATCGACTACGCGGCACTACCAGAGCATGAAAAGCATATCTTCATCTCGAACCTTAAGTATCAAACACTACTTGATTCAATCCAAGGTCGTTCGCCAAACGTTGCCTTCTTGCCATTGGTATCACTACCTGAGCTAGAGACTTGGATTGAAACCTGGTCATTTTCTGAGACTATTCACTCGCGCTCTTACACTCATATTATTCGTAATATCGTTAACGATCCTTCAGTTGTGTTTGATGACATCGTTGAAAATGATGAGATTTTAAAGCGCGCAAGTGATATCGCTAACTACTACGATCACTTGATCAAGCTGAGCCAGGCTTATCATTTGTTGGGCGAAGGTAGTCACGAAATTGATGGTGAGATCATTGAAGTCACTAAACGTGAAATCAAAAAAGCCCTTTACCTATGTATGGTATCGGTCAACGTACTTGAAGCTATCCGTTTTTATGTCAGCTTTGCTTGCTCGTTCGCATTTGCAGAGCGTAAGGTCATGGAAGGTAATGCGAAAATCATTCGTCTTATCGCTCGTGACGAAGCCCTGCATCTAAACAGCACTCAGCATATCTTGAAGATCATGCACGCTGGTAAAGACGACCCTGAAATGGCTGAAATCGCTAAAGAGTGCGAGCAGACGGCTATCGATATCTTTATCAAAGCCGCTGAGCAAGAAAAAGAGTGGGCTAAATACCTATTCAAAGATGGTTCAATGATTGGGCTAAACGAACATATTCTGTGCCAGTATGTTGAATACATCACCAACGAGCGCATGAAAGCCGTTAATTTTGCATCGCCATATCCAGAGCAAACCAACCCTCTTCCATGGATGAAGAACTGGTTAGAAAGTGATTCAGTACAAGTAGCCCCACAAGAAGTAGAAGTCTCTTCTTATCTTGTTGGCCAAATCGATTCTTCTATCGATGATGATGAGTTCTCTGACTTTGACCTTTAAGTCACAAAACTTTAGTCAAGCTCGCTTTAAGAAGGCTCCGATTGTGAGCCTTCAAGGCATGCCTGTGTTGCTTTTTACTGAGCAACACATCAGCTTGCTTGAAGCATTAGAGCTAAAGAAAGTCAAAATCTTCTCTGAATGTCGCAGTGGCTTTTGTGGACAGTGTAAAACTAAAGTAAAAAGCGGTAAGGTTAGCTACTTTCGTGAACCACTTGTTACACTGGAACAAGATGAGTGTCTTCCTTGCTGCTGCATCCCTGAGGAAGATATCGATTTAGTACTCTCTGCCGAAGGGGCTGAAGTCGTTGTACGTGCACCAGCTCAACAATCCCCGACAACAAAAGCAATTTAATTACACTTTTTCACTTCGTCACAGCTTCCTTCATACCTTTTGGCTTTTAATATCTGCCTTAACAGCGCTACCAACACTGGTTGTTTGTAAATGTCAGCTTATAGTGCATTCTACTTTCAACATAAATGCTATATAACCACATGCTAGCGGCGATACAAATGCTAAACAATCAAGGTCAGCTGGGTTATTTTGTTAAATTGACTGCTATTATAGGCGCAAACAAATTTTAATCTGAAGGCGAGAATGCAGACAGTTAGTCCTACTAAGCTATTAAGCATACTAAGTAAAGTCACCATTATCGGTAATGCAAACGGAAAGTGGGAGATCCCATCGAGTGGAGCGACCTTCATTTTTAACGGTACAACACCTCAAGACAAACAAGATCCAATAACCAGTACGCTGATCAATATCTCTAACGGTCCATTTGTTGGCTCAAAGAGCCCCTTTGTTGTTTCAGGCCATTTTACTGATACTGAGCTGGCATTATTAACACAGCAGCTTATTGAAACAGCAGAGTCATTAGAAAAAGAGCTTCACTGCTGGCCATCAACAGGATTGGTGACCGCGGTACTAATGACAAAGCTCTCTTGCCAATTAACAGTTAAACGTATGTCGTTACTGCCAAGTCTTAAACGTCAATTGACCATGCAAAGTGAAGAACACTTAGCTTGTATGGTCCACAACTGGTTAGGGGAACGTCGTATTGCATTAGGTTTACTTGCAAGTTTTGACTGGCCTGAATTGATGTTGCCCAAGCCGGAGCTATTGCCCGTTCAGGTCCTTAACGACGAGCAGCATAAGGAGCGCCACATAGCTCACTGCCCTTTTCTATTGCTCAAAAAAATACATAACCAGGCACAGTCTAAATCAAGTGTGGCAGATGAAAACTCGACGCCAGATAACCTCTGTTTACTGAACTACTTAGCAACAAGCCCCATCGAAACCTGGTTACACCATTCAAGCCAAGAAAAACTACTCGATTGTGAGCTCATGTTCTTCAACCAAACCCCAGAGCAAGCAAACTCTTTTTGGTATTTAGTTGATAATCAAGCATCTCAGTACTTAGATGCCATAAGGCACCGACTAGCATACTGTCAGCAAGTGCTCTTTACGGAGCAACAGCTGCTCTAGTACTTCTAAAAACCTAGTATTGAACATGAGCTTCACTAGATCACATCAAGCTTTAAAATAAAAAGACCAGTAGTAAGTACTACTGGTCTAATTGGGTGTTAGCGTTGTACTCAACTCTATTTTGCTAATTTAACCGAGTCCACATCAATTTGTGTGTAAGACCAACTGCTGTCAACCTCACCTTCAAGGATAACCTTAGTTTCAGGCGTCGCTTCAACGCCATTCCAGTCACGATCGTCAATCTCAACGATGACTTCCCCTGTATCATCCTTAAATTTGTAAGCTTCATCTCCCAAACTTGCCACGATATAACCCGTTAATATTACTGGAGTGTCATCCTTGGCGCCTAAAGCAACAGCGACTGTCTTCACGCTGACATTACTCGGGCCAATAAATCCGCCCTTTGGATCACTTGTTTGAGCTGCGAAAACACTTGATGATGCAAATATCAGTGCGCTCATTAGTAGTACTTTTTTCATGAAAGAATTCCCCTATGGTTCGGTAATTAACACTTTTATATTGAATTGCTTTAAGTCACGCAAACGAAGTCCATGATGAACTACCTTGCACTCAACCTTTTGCAAGTAAGTTGATTAGGTCTACTTAGTTGTGCTTCAAAATGACGAAATCGCGCACGCTAGTCTCAAAACTCGACTCAACTAGACTCAACTAGACTCAACTAGACTCAAGATCTGCGATTTATAGCCAAAACGATTTTTAAACAAACCAGATCACTTTTCATTTGGCAACATTAGCCTATATCTATCGTTATCATTAGTAATCAATACTATAGTACATGTAACTTCTACTGCTGACTTTTATTCAATAGCATAGCTTGGAGGTCGTGAAGTAAGTGTGAATTCTGACTTTAAAATAGGACTAATTCACTGTTTTTATTTCATTTATAGCAAAATACAGCAGAAAAACATTTATGGCTGTAAACGGCGAGTTCTGGATTTTTAAACAACATATCAATCAGTTAATAACCAAAGATAAGGCGCCCCAAGACATGTGGTTGAAACTGTAATAAAAAACCTGCTAACGCATTAAGCGTAAGCAGGTTTTTTGATTAGCCATTGACTTAGGTATTACAGCGCAATAGCAAGCTCTGCGCCTTGACGAATAGCTCGCTTGGCATCCAGTTCTGCAGCAACATCTACACCACCAATAAGGTGTACGGGAATACCGGTGGACTTCATCTCATCGACGAGTTCAGTGTTTGACACTTGCCCTGCACATAAGATGACATTATCGACATCAAGCACCTCGTCTTGCCCATCAATTTTGATATGTAGACCTTGGTCGTCAAACTTCTCGTAACTGACACCGGTTTTCATCGACACCTCGTGCTGTTTAAGTACAGAGCGATGGATCCAACCAGTCGTTTTACCTAGCCCCTTGCCCATCTTGGTCGCTTTACGCTGCAGCAAATACACTTCTCTATGCTCAGTTTCAGGAACGGGCTCTGTCAAACCACCGGGCTCTTTATAGTCTTTATCTATGCCCCATTGTTTTAACCAACGGTTTAAATCGAGGGTTGAAGATTCTGACTCACACAAGTAATGCGCCATATCAAAGCCAATTCCACCCGCACCGATAAGTGCGACTTTCTGGCCAATCTGCACTTCACCATTGAGTACTTTCTGATAATCAACCACTTTAGGGCTATCAAAACCGGGTAACTCGATTGGTCTTGGCTTCACGCCTGAAGAGATAACAATTTCATCAAACTTCTCATCACGTACCACACTGGCATCGAGTCGAGTGTTTAAGCGTAATTCAACCTTATGCAGCTTAATCTGATTAAGGAAGTAACGAATGGTTTCATTAAACTCCTCTTTTCCAGGGATCTTACGTGCTAAGTTGAATTGACCACCGACTTCAGATTTAGCTTCAAACAGAACAACCTCGTGACCACGACTTGCTGCGTAGATAGAAAATGCCATTCCAGCAGGTCCTGCGCCCATCACTGCAATGCGTTTCTTATTTTGAGCGGGTGTAAAATTAAGCTCAGTTTCATAACAGGCTCTAGGGTTCACTAAACACGTTGCACGCTTAAGCGCAAAGGTATGATCAAGGCAAGCCTGATTACAGCCAATACAGGTATTGATAAGTTCAGGCGTATTCGCCGCCGCTTTGTTAACAAAGTCCGGATCGGCCAAGAAAGGGCGCGCCATTGATACCATGTCAGCCTGACCGGATGAAATAATATGCTCTGCAATTTCTGGTGTGTTAATACGGTTCGTCGCAATCAGTGGAATTGACATCTCTTTCATTAATCGCTCGGTTACCCAAGCAAATGCGCCGCGAGGCACACTGGTCGCAATTGTTGGAACTCTGGCTTCATGCCAACCTATCCCAGTATTAATAATGGTAACACCAGCTTGCTCTAACCACTTAGCAAGCTTGACCACCTCTTCCCAAGTTGAGCCATTATCGACAAGGTCCAACATCGATAATCTAAAGATAATAATAAAGTCAGCGCCAACTTTGGCGCGAATTTGTTTTACAATTTCTATTGGAAACTGTGCACGGTTTTCAAACGCCCCGCCCCACTTATCAGTACGTTTATTAGTACGAGAACTAATAAACTGATTTATCAAGTAACCTTCACTTCCCATCACTTCAACGCCGTCATAACCTGCTTTTTTAGCTAAGGCTGCGCTGGTTGCGTAATCTTTGATAGTGCCAGCAACCTGTCTTATCGACATCGCTGAGGGAGTGAAGGGGGTGATAGGTGATTTGATTTTACTCGGCGCACTAGAGAAAGGATGATAACCATAACGACCAGCATGCAATAACTGCATACAAATTTTGCCGCCAGCCTCATGGACAGCTTGAGTGACCTTAGTGTGTTTCTTTACTTGCCACGGAAAACTAAGCTGACAGGCATTTGGCGCTAAGCGGCCACGCAAGTTAGGCGAAATACCGCCGGTAACGATAAGGCCCACACCACCTAGTGCACGTTCTTTGTAAAACGCTGCCAGTTTCTCAAAGCCGCCCTTTTCTTCTTCTAAACCTGTATGCATTGAGCCCATCAATACACGGTTTTTTAACTGGGTAAAACCCAGATCTAAGGGTTCTAATAAATGCGGAAACGACATTCAAACATCCTTTTTAAACAAGTGATTTAATCCAGCATACCCTGTGTAAACAATAAGCTCAATAAGCCAAACAACAGATTCCTTTACAATTGAGTTTTCCTTTCCGATGAGATTTCAGTTAGCATTATGCTAACTAAGCTATATAGGAGTGGATAATGTCCACTAAACCCTCAATATTTAAAAGGATATTCCTACTTATATGGAATACCGTCAATGGATTAAGAAAGCTTTTTCTTAATCTTATATTCTTTGGCGTGATTGCTATTATCATCGTAAGCCTTAGTGCCGATGACGGTGTAAAAGTTGAAGATGGTACTGCACTGGTACTTAATCTATCTGGAGTAATCGTTGATCAAAAACGTCAAGTTGACCCGTTAGAAGCTGCCATGAAAAGTGGCAATGAGGCAGACGGAAGCGGCGAGATTTTATTGTCTGATGTACTGACCGTTATTGAAAACGCAACAACGGATACACGAATAAAACTGATGGTATTAGATCTGGCCATGTTACACGGCACCGGGATCAGTAAGCTTCAGTCTATCGGTAATGCCATAGAGTCTTTCAAAGCTGAGGGTAAAACCGTCGTTGCTAACGGTAATTGGTATGGTCAAAATCAATATTTTCTTGCCAGCTTTGCCGATAAAGTTTATCTCAACCCGCAAGGTAGTGTTGAAATTGAAGGCTTAGGCCGTTATCGCCTGTACTTTAAATCGGCGTTAGAAAAACTCAAGATCAACGCACATGTTTTTAGAGTCGGCACCTTCAAGTCAGCGGTTGAACCTTTTATCCGTGACGATATGTCAGATGCAGCTAAAGAAGCCAATCTGGTACTTTTAAACGATTTGTGGCAAAGCTACTCTGATACTGTTGCGGCGAATCGAGGCATTGATAGTCATGACTTGTCACTCAGTGCTGATGATTATCTTACCCAGCTCGATAAGGCAAACGGTAAATCGGCCGAAATGGCGCTGAACATGAAGTGGGTTGATGAGCTTAAAACTTATGATGAGTTTAGGTTATCCATGGTTGATGCCGTTGGTAAATCTGCAGACGGTGACTCTTATAAACATGTCGACTTCTATGATTATTTATCAGTCACGCAAACTCACCCAACTCTATCACTTAACGACAAAGTGGGTATTATTGTCGCGAAAGGAAATATTCTTAATGGCTCGCAACCTGCTGGTCAAATTGGCGGCAAGAGTACCTCTGAGCTGTTAAGAGAAGCCCGCTTTGATGATTCAGTTAAAGCCGTAGTACTGCGTGTTGATAGTCCTGGTGGTAGCGCTTTCGCTTCTGAAGAAATTAGACAAGAAGTGTTAGCGATAAAGGCTGCAAACAAACCAATTATTGTCAGCATGGGCAGTTATGCCGCATCAGGTGGTTATTGGATCTCTGCGAGCGCCGATTATATCTATGCAACCCCAACCACGTTAACAGGATCTATCGGGATTTTTGGTATGATCACGACATTCGAGGACTCATTGGCAAGCATTGGCGTTTACACCGATGGTGTGGGCACGTCCGAATGGGCAGGGTTTTCAGTAACCAAAGGTCTCTCTCCTCAAATTGAAGCCATTATTCAACGCCACATAGAACGGGGTTATCAAGACTTTATCTCTCTCGTGGCATCAGAGCGTGATATGAGCCTAGACTATGTAGACAGCATTGCTCAGGGCCGCGTGTGGACCGGACGAAAGGCATTAGAACTAGGCCTTGTAGATGGGTTGGGTGATCTTCAAGATGCAGTAACAAAGGCAGCGCAAATGGCCAAACTTGAGCAGTATGACACCGAAATCATTGAAAAGGAGCTTTCTCCTCAAGAGCTGTTCATCCAAGAAATGCTTGCCTCAGCTTCGAGCTATATGCCACAAAGTTTTGCTCAATCAAGTTTGCTTGAATCCGTTTTAAAGCAGTGGTCAACTGTGATTGACGAATTTAAATCATTTGATGATCCAAACGGTGTTTACCTGTATTGCGATACCTGTAATAACTAAATACCGCTTAGCATGGGTATAGACCATAAATAAGCCCTGTAGATTCAGGGCTTATTCATTTTAAGCTTATCACCACCAACTTTTGTAACAGCTCTCATTACTGACATATAACCCCCACTTACCTCAGCTAATTGCCCTTATCCCCTGCATCTGTAACCACTTTGGGTATATAATCCCTGCATCGTGATTTAATCCAAAACTAAAAAACAAAATCAAATGACTAAACGATCTATCTATGTCGCCTATACAGGCGGTACCATTGGCATGCAAAAGACCGAACAAGGCTTTGCACCTGTTGCAGATTTTCTCACAGGCTGTGTCAAAGCTATGCCCGAGTTTTACCATGATGAAATGCCAGATTTTGTGATTAGTGAATACACACCATTAATTGATTCATCAAATATGGCGCCAACCGATTGGCAGATGATCGCTGATGATATTAAAGCCAATTATGATAAATATGATGGCTTTGTGATCCTCCATGGCACCGACACCATGGCGTTCACCGCTTCAGCCCTATCCTTTATGTTGCAAGGCCTACAAAAGCCTGTAATCGTTACGGGCTCGCAGATCCCCTTGGCGCAGCTTAGATCTGATGGTCAAACAAACCTGCTTAACGCACTGTATATTGCAGCCAACTATCCAGTAGCCGAAGTCTGTTTATTCTTTAACAACAAACTGTTTAGAGGTAATCGCACGACTAAAGCTCATGCCGATGGCTTTAATGCGTTTGCATCGCCTAACTTCCCACTTCTACTCGAAGCAGGCATTAAGATCCGCTGGCATGCAGGTAAGCGCGCTCAAATCGATAGCACTATACCATTACATGTGGCGAATATAAGTCCACAGCCCATTGGCGTTGTGACACTCTACCCAGGAATTAATACTGAAATCTTTGCCAATATTTTACAGCAACCGGTAAAGGCACTTATTCTACTTACTTTTGGTGTTGGTAATGCACCTCAAACTCCTGCATTGCTTAAAACGCTAAAAGATGCACATGAGCGTGGCATAGTATTAGTTAACTTAACCCAATGTATGCAGGGTCGTGTGAATATGGACGGCTACGCTACGGGTAATGCTTTAGCTGAGGCAGGTGTCATTAGTGGCTATGATATGACGACTGAGGCGGCGCTGACTAAGTTGCACTATTTACTATCGACCGAGCTGTCACCAGAAGAAATTCGCACCGCAATGAAGATTTCTATCGCTGGCGAGTTAACCTCAGACTAGCAACGATGTATATAATAAAAAAGCCCCATAGCAGTGATGCTTGGGGCTCTTTTATGCACGAATGTTTAATTAAGCTCGGTTAATTAAAGCTCGTCTTGTTTAAACTCGGCAATCGACTCGCCTTTAAACTGCTTTTTAAGTTCAGACTTAGACAACTCATTAACCTGACCTTCACTGTTAATCGTGAAATGATCAGTTTGCTGTAGCCTTCTTGCTTGATAAAGCATAACAACTTGTTGTGTCGATGCCCGTTGCTCAGGCGTCAAAACGGTACCATCTTGCCATTTACCTAGCTCAACACCGCTAAGTAAGCGTTGATAGACCTCATCAGGCATCTCGTCGATGACTTTATTTATATCTGTCATACTTTCTTCCGTTTATGCAGTACGATTTGCACTCTAGTGATCAAGTAGCCCACAAAGCCCAGCGCAAATGCACCCAGTGCAATATTTGCTCTAAGTCCTTCCGCGGGCTCACCGCCCCAAAACCAAGTTACCACGCCACCGATAAATAAAGTTAACGCTAAAAAGCTTTGATTCATTAACTGATTTGAACGCTTAATATGACTGATGACTTTAAGACTTTCATTGTCAGCCGAAATCGCCGCCTGACAATGATTACACTTTTTAGCCATACTCGAAATACGTTTGTTACAGCTAGGACAGTTAACTAATGCCATTGGCTACCTCTTAGTTATTGTTATTGCTATTACTTAAGCTTATCAATAACTGCGTTCATGGCAATCAAAGACGCTTCACCAAGATAAATACAACGCTCTGGTGACCAACCCGCCATCAGATCTGGCATGTTGGCATTATCTTTAAACGGCATTTCAAGTGTATTTGAAAGGCAACCAAAGGTATGCGCAACCCAATTTGATGCAACGGTTAAGTTTGCTTGACCTGGCTCATCTTTGTCATAGCCAAATTCATTTTGAAAATCAGGACTTGCCATCAATAAAGCATCAACGAACGCTTGCTGACGTTCAGCATCTTGATTTGTAAATGCTGGTACGCCTTCACAACCTGCTAAGAATACATATGGCAGTCCTTCATCGCCATGCACATCATAGAAAAGGTCAACGCCAGTCTCTTTCATCTTATTGACCACGTATAACACTTCAGGGCTTTTCTCTAGTGAAGGGGTTTTCCACTCTCGGTTTAAGTTGGTACCCACAGCGTTAGTACGTAGATGTCCACGTGCACTTCCATCTGGGTTCATGTTGGGTACTATGTAGAAGTTGGCTTTATCTAAAAGTGCTTTCGCAGTAGGGCAGTCGCTATCAAGCAAGTTATTCATCAAGCCTTCGACTAGCCATTCAGCCATGGTCTCACCAGGGTGTTGACGTGCAGTGATCCAAATATTAGCTTTATCTTCATCTCCATCACCGATCTTAACGAGCGTCATGTCGCGACCATCAAGAGTTAAACCCAAATGCTCAAGGCTGACTTGTGGATGAACTTGTACAGCAGCGAGCAGATCTTGATGGCGTTCATAACTATAAGGGGCAAAGTACGCAATTTGAATTGCGTCACAATCAAGATCAACTTGAATACTCAATTGACCGTCTTGGTATTGAGTAGGCAGTCTAAACCAGGTTTGTCTGTCATAGGTCGCAACAGCTTGGTAATCTTCCCAGCCATTTGTATATGAAGCTTTGCCGGCATTAACGATGTTAAGGGTGTATTGATTACCAACGACCCCTTCAAGTTTAAAGTTAAACCACTGAAAAAATTCACCACCTTCATCAGGGCGGATCGCTAATTGAACATCATCTTTGTTATCTAGATTGATAACTTCAATATTGCCACTATCAAAATTCGCTGTAATGCGCATAACACTTCCTTTTTCTTTTAGCTTTACGTTATGACTCGGCTTATTAGCCTGATGCCAATCTTTGCGCTATAGAATAAACCAAAATGTGATAAGGAACAGCTTAAACCCAATAAAAACCGCCAAATATCACGGTCTAGGTGAACTAACGCCGTACTTAAACCCAAATACAGAGCTTTACCAGCCCCCGGAAATTCCATACAATCGCAGCAATTCTTGAAACAATAGGGAACAGCTCCCCTTTGTCGTCCCGCATTCGTTAAAGAACGGAGAAACTAATGACCCAAGCTAGACATTGTGAACTACTTATTCTGGGTTCTGGCCCAGCAGGCTACACAGCTGCAGTTTATGCCGCTCGCGCAAATTTAAAGCCAGTATTGATCACAGGTATTCAACAAGGAGGCCAATTAACTACCACGACTGAAGTTGAAAACTGGCCAGGCGATGCTGAAGATCTTACAGGTCCAGCACTTATGGAACGTATGCAAAAGCATGCTGAGAAGTTTGAAACCGAAATTATCTTTGATCACATTAATGAAGTTAATTTAAACGTGCGCCCTTTCCAGCTTAAAGGCGATAATGGCGAATTCACTTGTGACTCGCTAATTATCTCTACTGGCGCATCAGCCATGTATTTAGGCCTAGAGTCTGAAGAAGCCTTTAAAGGCCGCGGTGTGTCAGCTTGTGCGACCTGTGACGGTTTCTTCTACCGTAACCAAAAAGTAGCCGTTATTGGTGGTGGTAATACCGCTGTTGAAGAAGCACTTTACTTAAGTAACATTGCATCTGAAGTTCACCTTATTCACCGCCGTGATACATTCCGCAGTGAAAAAATCTTAACTAAGCGCCTTATGGATAAAGTTGAGAACGGTAATATCGTACTTCACTTAGACAACACGCTTGAAGAAGTCGTTGGCGATCAGATGGGCGTTACAGGCCTAAAAATGAAGAGCACTAAAGACGGAGCAATCACAGATCTAGACGTTGCTGGTGTATTTGTTGCCATTGGTCATAAGCCAAATACTTCTATGTTTGAAGGCCAATTAGAGATGAACAACGGCTATATCAAAGTAGAAAGCGGCTTAAACGGCAATGCAACTCAAACGAGCATTAAAGGCGTGTTTGCGGCTGGAGATGTAATGGATCAACATTACCGCCAAGCCATTACCTCTGCAGGCACCGGTTGTATGGCTGCCTTAGATGCAGAGCGTTACTTAGACGCACTTTAATAACCTGATAAAAAGCCCGCGCTTTATCAGAAAATATAAGCCAACTGCATCAGTTGGCTTTTTTATTGGATTAATTCGTATAGACTGCCTATCTTTTTTTACTTATAGATACGTAATGACAGGCTACAAACTTTCACAAGCTTTAATCTTTAAAAACAATTCAATGTACTAGTGATTGAGCTATTAGCGCTAAAGCAACTACTTCAGCCAGTAGCATTGGCATAAGTATAGTTTTATGCTTTATTTATGGTCATTCGAATACGCTATAAGCAAATAATTAGTCACGCGCTATACGCTTAGAATACAAAACAACCTCAACATCATCGCCTGCATCAGGGTGTTCTAGCTTACCCTCATAGCTCATACCAAGCTTTGTCATAATGTTAATTGAAGCTAGATTTCTATCGTCGGCAATAGCTGAGAACCTTTCGATATTCAATTGCGTCTCGGCTAGATGCTTAACGACGGTGTTAGCGCTTTCTGTTGCAATACCCTTTCCCCATGTACTTTGCTTAAAACGCCAGCCAATCTCAAGATCATTAAAATAAGGCTCATCGGTAAAATAATACATGGGTCTAATTAAAATCCACCCAGCGAACGTCGGCGCTATAGTCAGCAGCGGTTTGGATCCCTTGTCTGTTGTAGGTTTTGCAAACACTTTCCATAAGCCCCAGCCTTTATCTAAGTTTGAAAACTTTGCAAATCGGGGAATAAATACATTTTCTATTTCTTCACGAGTCACTATTCGCCCACCGTTAATGTATTTCATCACGAGTGGGTCTTGATCTAACTCAAATAGCAGATCAACGTCATCTAATGACATGGGTGAGATTATGAGTCGGGCCGTTGTCAAGGTTGTCATTAGCTGGAAAATCCTTTTTAGTTTGTTTGCAGACTTATGATTAGATAACTAGGGTTTACTAATCCGTAGAGTGTATTAGAGAATACCTTAATAAATGACGGGCATAAAAAAAGGGAGCCTTAAGGCTCCCTTTTTCAAAAGATTCTAAACTAATTACTTAGCTAAAGCGTCTTTTGCTTTTTCAACTAAAGTTGCAAATACAACTTTATCGAAAACAGCGATGTCAGCCAGGATCTTACGGTCGATTTCGATTGATGCTTTTTTCAAACCATTAATGAAACGGCTGTAAGACAGACCATTTTGACGAGATGCCGCATTGATACGTGCAATCCATAGTTGACGGAATTGACGTTTCTTCTGACGACGGTCACGGTAAGCATATTGACCAGCTTTAGTTACTGCTTGAACAGCAACACGGTAAGTACGGCTACGAGCGCCATAATAACCTTTAGCTAATTTAAGTACTTTCTTGTGACGAGCACGAGCGGTTACACCACGCTTAACTCTAGGCATTGTTCATTGCTCCTTTAATTAAGCGTATGGTAGTTGACGTGCGATTGCTGGCACATCAGACTTAGCTACTTGACATTTTGCACGTAAGTGACGTTTACGCTTAGTGCTCTTCTTTGTCAAAATATGACGTAAATGGGCTTGCTTGCGCTTAAAACCGTTAGCGGTCTTCTTAAAACGCTTTTGTACACCCTTGTCTGTTTTCATTTTAGGCATTGCTAAAACTCCGCATTGGGACAATTAATAAAACGCAAGGCGAACAGGAAACCTTAATAGGCCCCTGTTACTTTTATGGTTGCCTTACTATTTCTTTTTCGGCGCGAGAACCATAACAGCTTGGCGACCTTCCATTTTCGGGAAAGACTCCACTACTGCGATAACTTCCAAGTCAGCTTTGATACGGTTCAAAAGATCCATACCTAGGCTTTGGTGAGCCATCTCACGACCACGGAAACGCAGCGTTACTTTCGCTTTGTCGCCGTCTTCTAGAAAACGAGTCAGGTTGCGTAGTTTTACCTGGTAATCGTTTTCGTCTGTACCGGGACGGAATTTAATTTCCTTCACCTGTACAATTTTCTGCTTCTTCTTTTGTTCTTTTTGAGCTTTTGCTTTGTCAAAAAGGAACTTACCGTAGTCCATAACACGACAAACTGGCGGCTCAGCATTAGGACTGATCTCTACTAAATCAACACCGGCTTCATCAGCAACTTCTTGTGCTTCTTTAATTGTTAAGATGCCTAACTGCTCACCATCTAAACCGTTTAGACGGACTTCAGATACACCAACGATGAGCTCGTTAATTCTGTTCGGGGCCGCCTGGCGCCCTGCTGTTTTTTTGATCTTTATGACCTAATCCTCCAACAAATTGAGACTACGGAGCGAAATCTGGTTTTTGAGCTTAGTAGCAAATTCTTCGATTTGCATCTTACCTAAGTCAACGCCTTCACGGGTACGCACCGCTACTTCATTATTTTCCATTTCCTGGTCACCAACGACCAGTAAATAAGGCACACGCCTTAAAGTATGTTCACGTATTTTAAAGCCTATCTTCTCATTCCTCAAGTCTTTAGTTGCACGAATTCCATGTTCTTTGAATAAATTAACGACATTGTCGACATAATCGGACTGTTTATCGGTAATATTCATTACAACAACTTGAACTGGCGATAACCAAGCTGGGAACTTGCCTGCATATTCTTCAATTAGAATACCCAAGAAGCGCTCTAATGAACCTAAAATCGCACGGTGGATCATAACAGGGGTTTGACGGCTGTTATCTTCAGCAACATAAGTTGCACCCAAACGACCAGGTAATGCGTAATCGAGCTGCACTGTACCACATTGCCACGCTCTGTCTAGACAATCATGCAATGTAAATTCAATCTTAGGACCGTAAAACGCGCCCTCGCCCGGTAAAATTTCAAATTCGATATCATTTGCAGTTAGTGCTTGTTTAAGCGCTTCTTCTGCACGATCCCACATATCGTCATCACCAATGCGCTTTTCAGGGCGAGTCGACAACTTAACAACGATATTACTAAATCCGAATGTTTCGTATGTGTCGTAAACCATTTTGATACATGCGCTTACTTCTTGCTGTACTTGTTCTTCAGTACAGAAGATATGTGCATCATCTTGAGTAAAGCCACGAACGCGCATCAGGCCATGTAATGAACCTGATGGCTCATTACGGTGACAACAACCAAACTCAGCCATACGTAATGGCAAGTCACGATATGACTTAAGGCCTTGGTTAAAGATCTGAACGTGACCAGGGCAGTTCATTGGCTTAATCGCATATTCACGGTTTTCAGAGCTAGTAGTGAACATAGCCTCTGAGTACTTGTCCCAGTGACCACTGCGTTCCCACAACACTCTGTCCATCATTAATGGACCTTTAACTTCTTGGTAAGTGTACTGACCTAGCTTTTGACGAATAAACTTCTCAAGCTCTAAGAACAGACTCCAACCATCGTTATGCCAAAACACCATACCAGGCGCTTCTTCTTGCATATGGTAAAGATCAAGCTGCTTACCAATTTTACGATGATCTCGCTTAGCCGCTTCTTCAAGACGGTTAAGGTGCACTTTAAGTGCTTTCTTATCCGCCCAAGCTGTTCCGTATACACGCTGCAACATCTTGTTGTCAGAGTTACCACGCCAATATGCACCCGCCACACTCATTAACTTAAAATTCTGACAGAACTTCATGTTTGGTACGTGTGGGCCACGACACATGTCGATATATTCTTGGTGGTGATAAAGCGCAGGCGTTGAATCTTTCGGGATGTTCTCATCCAAAATCGCCATCTTATAAACTTCACCACGTGATTCAAAAGTATCACGCGCTTCTTGCCAGCTAACAACACGCTTATCAACAGCGTAATTAGTTTTAGCAAGTTCAGCCATGCGCTTTTCTAACGCATCGATATCTTCCTGAGTCAACTTATGATCTAAGTCGATGTCATAGTAGAAACCATTATCGATAACAGGGCCAATAGCCATTTTGGTTTCAGGGAACAATTGCTTGATTGCATGACCGAGCAAGTGAGCACATGAGTGACGAAGAATTTCAACACCCTCTTCATCTTTAGCCGTGATGATTGACAGATCTGAATCTGTGTCAATCATGTCACACGCGTCTTTTAATTCACCGTTCACGCGGCCAGCGATACACGCTTTAGCAAGACCAGGACCAATATCAGCAGCAACATCTAAAGTAGAAACAGGGTTAGCAAACTCGCGTTTGCTTCCGTCAGGAAGTGTAATAACAGGCATGATTTTTCCTTTTCCAGTGGTGACCCCTACGTAGGGCCACTTGGTTTTAAAATTAAGTATGTGTTTACGCAACTGGGACTAGACCTTACTGGAGTCTGTGTTTTCCAGCGCGCAAGCTGCTAATTCTAAGTGATAGCCACTGTATGATGCAAGTTTTCAATCACATTAGTTTTTCTTATTAAATGAGCAAAATATTTAAGGTTAAGTGTAATAAAACTAGATGGTTACCGTAACAATTCATTCACGTTCGCCCGTTAGCATACGCACAACTTAATAAGGAGCTAGTGATGATTAATACTTTGATGTTTGCAGCCGTGCTTTTTCAAGCAGATATAAACCAACCCAATAACGTTGCGGTAAACTCTATTGATAAACAGGCTGTTGCCGTACAACTTGAAATCGAGCTCAACAAAGCACTGTTATTGATGAGTAAAACGCTCATTACCGATAGTTTGTATCAAAATGACCAAATGAGACAAAAAGCGTTAGTTGACATCAACACTCTCGATGGTACAAAACTGACAAATAGAGAACAAAATTATGACCGATATTAATTTAGCTTTGTTACCTTGGCATGTGCATCCCGTTGGCTTTTATTGAGTTTATTACTAAGACTCGTCTTCTATTACCCATTTACTGTGGCTATCATGTCACGATAGAGGCTAATAGCTAACGCTCGTTAAGTTATAGCCATCTCATTATTCAGCAATGGATGGATTAAATATGACCACTTGGGCATTAGTCACAGGCGCTTCAAAACGGATTGGATGCACTATCGCTACTCATCTTCATAATGAAGGCCATAATATTGTCATTCACTATGGGCAATCAGCAAAACAAGCCCAAGCTCTATGCACTCAACTAAACACTAAGCGCGCCGACTCTGCGATTATCATGCAGGCCGACTTAGCTCAAGCTGATGCTGTCAATAAACTAGTCTTACAAATTAAATCGTCTCAACTGCCTTTGTCAGTTTTAATCAATAATGCTTCTAGTTTTATCCCCACACCCACTGGCGAGGCGACCTTTGCACAAGCACAACAATTGCTTGCGACAAACCTTATTACCCCCTATTTATTAGCCGAAGCACTGAATCCCATATTAAGTAAGAATAACGGCTGCATAATTAACCTACTCGATATCCATGGCCGGCGCCCATTAAAAGATCATGGACTATACTCTATATCAAAGGCTGCACTTGAGATGGCAACGTTATCACTGGCGCAAGAATTGGCACCCGATGTACGCGTAAATGGTGTCTCACCTGGTGCAATTTTATGGCCAGAACAATCAGATACTGAGTCACAACAAGCAGTGTTAAGTGCAATCCCGTTAGCAAAGCTTGGCCAACCAGAGGATATCGCCAAGCTTATTTCTCACTTAGTCAGTTCGTCTTATATCTCAGGCCAAGTCATTGCTGTAGATGGAGGACGAAGCGCAGTAGGTTTTATGGGAGCGTAAACATGAGATTCATCAACAAAACGATTAGTTGTCCCCATTGCGGGCATCACCAACACATTAATATAGATGCAACGTGTGGTGACCAAGATTACTATGAAGATTGCCGGGTGTGCTGTAACCCCATCCATATGCGTCTGCACCTGGATGAAGCCCAGCATAAAATTGAGTTTTTTATTGATTCAGACGACGAGCAGATCTACTAAACCAGCAAGCTTATGGCAGTAGATGGCCATATCACAGGGTATTAGTCTAGATCTGCTAGCGCTTTTCAAGAGTCAACAACGCATCAGTAACGAGTCAAGTTATTGGTTTTCAAAACGCTTAGCGAGTACTCGTTCAACGGTATCGACTATCGCTTGGGTTTGGCTATCTATTTCGATGTTAATTTTATCACCTTTAACATAGCCATCTAAGTTGGTTAGCTTTAATGTTTCTGGAATTAGATGCAGCATAAAGCTCGTGTCTTTCACTTCACCCACCGTTAAACTACAGCCGTTAACACCAACGAAACCCTTATAAAGAATGTAGTTCATCCACTTAGGTTCAACCTTCAAACAAATATCGTAATGCTCATCCGTTGCACTAACAAATTCGACCTCGGCTTGAGTGTGCACGTGGCCCGATAATATGTGCCCGCCAATCTCACTACCGAAGGTTAATGAACGCTCGATGTTAACCTGTGATCCGACTCTCAGTTTTGATAGGTTAGTTAGCTTAAGGGTCTCTTCCATTACATCGAAAAACACCCTATCATCATCTATTCTTGTGACTGTTAAACAAACACCGTTATTTGCGACACTTGCCCCTAGTGAAAGTCCCTCGCGCAAATCCGGCCCAATTGCGATTTGTAGCGTGCTTAAGCCTAATTTCTTATCTATCGCCAACACTTCGCATGTTGCTTGAACTATACCTGTAAACATTTTATCTCTCGTTAGTATTAAGGGCTGTATTCATGAACCATTCTGGCTTTCAAGCCAAACGTTTAATCCAGTTAGCACTACCGGTGCTAATTGCTCAAGTAACACAAACCATGATGGGCTTTATTGACACCGTCATGGCGGGTCGCGTTAGTGCCGTAGATATGGCCGCGGTTGCCATTGCAGCAAGTCTTTGGTTACCCGCTTTACTGTTTGTACAAGGCTTATTAATGGCCTTTACACCCGTATTTGCTCACCATCACGGTGCCGACAATCAAAAGGCAATTCAACCATTGGCTTACCAAGCTGCTTATATTGCCATAATTGGCAGTGTGGGTGTGGTGCTTATCCTCTCATTTGCAGAGAATATTTTCACCATGATGGAGCTTGAACCCGAAATGGCAAGGCTCGGTATTGGCTATTTAAATGGCTTTATGTGGGGCGTTCCGGCATTTGTGCTTTATCAAGTATTAAGAGGTTGTAGCGAAGGGATCTCTTATACTTTACCCACTATGGTCATAGGTTTTGTCGGTTTAGCGGTAAACATCCCTGCTAACTACATTTTTATCTATGGCCACTTTGGTGTGCCAGCAATGGGCGGCGCTGGCTGTGGTGTTGCCACTGCATTAGTATTCTGGGCAATGCTTATCGCCATGATCATCTACATGCAGTTCCATGATAAGTTTAAAGAACTGGCTCCGTTCAAATCTTTTCACTTACCAGACTTCAAAGTCATGTTTGAAATGACAAAACATGGCTTCCCAATTGCTATGGCGCTGTTTTTTGAAGTGAGTTTATTTGCAATCATCGCCCTTTTACTTGCACCATTGGGCGCAACAGTCGTTGCAGGACACCAAATAGCACTTAACTTCTCATCGATTGTGTTTATGTTACCGCTTTCTCTCGGTATCGCGGTATCAATTCGTGTCGGCTATTACCTAGGTCAAGATAAACCAGAAATTGCAGCGCTAGTGACCAAACTCGCACTCATTATCTCGTTTTCTTTAGCAGCCTGTACCGCAATCATTACCGTGTTATTTAGACATGAAATTGCCCTACTCTATAATGATAACCCTGAGGTCGTTGCACTAGCTGGTAGCTTAATGTTCTATGCCGCCATCTATCAGTTATCAGACTCAGTTCAGGTCGTTACCGCAGGTGCATTACGTGGCTATAAAGATACTCGCAGCGCGTTTTATATCACCTTAGTTTCGTACTGGGGTGTGGGTATGACTTTAGGTTATACCTTAGCGCGTACCGATATCATCGTACCGCATATGGGTGCCCAAGGTTTCTGGATAGGCCTTATTGCAGGTCTTACAAGTGCAGCGATAATGTTTGCCGCACGCTTAAGGTACATTCAAAAATTGGGCGTTGTGCACTCAGCAATTTAATCGGAAGGACAACAATATCAGCCTAATAGCTAAGTATTAAGTTCCAGCTCTGGTTATCCATAACAATGAAACAGGCTAACGCTATTGCAGTTAGCCTGTTTTTTTATGGGCAAGTTTTATCAGGTAAAACATGCTTATAAGCACCTAGGCGTTATAAGCCATAGAATATGCATCAAACCTATGCTAATTAACACTGCATTGACTGCACTGCAGTCTAATACGGCCACTCTTCAGCTTATAGCTTTTATTGAGGAAGTTACTCTAATTCCTATCAATATAGGGAAAGTGATTTGATCAGAGTATTTTTGGCAAACTAATGCAAGACGAATAAATCGATTCCTGAAGTACGGTGACGCAGATACAGAGACCGAGGATGGTAGAACCGATCAGCTATTAATGACCGGTCAGTAAAGCGAACATATCTTTATACTGATAGGCACCAACAAAAGAAAACGTGCAGGTATATAAATTGGCTCACGCGTGTAAAAGAAGACGGGAATTACAAATTTCAGACACAAAAAAACCAGCTTTCGCTGGCCTACATATCACGTCACTCTTCAATAAAAGAATTGGTTGCGGGAGCTGGATTACTTTTTACAAAAGCGTGGCAACGACCTTAGCCCTAGCTTTTATAAAAAGTTGAGCCCGACGAGCAAGTAAACTGCACCATCCAAATTCATAACCTTATAAAGAACGGTAAATCGCAGGTACAAAAAAACCAGCTTTCGCTGGCCTACATATCACGTCACTCTTCAATAAAAGAATTGGTTGCGGGAGCTGGATTTGAACCAACGACCTTCGGGTTATGAGCCCGACGAGCTACCATACTGCTCCATCCCGCGTCCATATTGACGCTAATAACTGTTTTAATTCTGTTATAAAAGAATTGATTACGTAAGATGGATTACTTTTTACAAAAGCGTGGCAACGACCTTCGCCCTTCTTTTATAAAGAGTTGAGTTCGAGTAGCTTTTATACTGCTCCATCCCGCGTCCATGTTGACGCTAATAACTGTTTTAATTCTGTTATAAAAGAATTGGTTGCGGGAGCTGGATTTGAACCAACGACCTTCGGGTTA